>CADBKS010000073.1 GCA_902795255.1 uncultured Chloroflexota bacterium | reverse complement strand
TCACGTCATCATAAGAGCCGCAGCATGTGATCATCGGGAACTGAAAAATCCCGGCGTCGGTTTTATCTTTTCTTTCCGCCATCCCGCGGCCCTCCTTTCATTTCATTAGTGTGCAGTGTGAAGAGCTTTGCCAAGAGTGAAGTGTGAAGAGTGAAGAGTGAAGTTAATAAGGTGACGCTTCGCGTCGTTTAAAGAGAACGCTCCGCGCTGCAAGACCCACCCTTCCAAAATCAGCACCTATACAGATTGTCGCGAAGCGACACCGAATTCAACTGGCTTCTGGCTACTGGCAGCCGGCTGCTGAGCGAAGCGCCCGCGACACCGATTTCCCCTGAATCCTGAATCCTGAATCCTGAATCCTGCGCACAGCGCTCACTGCCTGCTGTATTAAATCCAGTTTACGCCCCCGGAATTAAAAAAGAAACCGGCAATGTTGTCCCTTGACAAACATTCCGGAATGTGATAAAGCGCCGCGCAGGTATAAGGGAAAAGGAATGTGACGATTCGCGTCGGAACTGTATGCAGCGCACGCGGAACGAGCGGAGCGGTACACGGCCACCTGATACAGGTGTACCAAGTCTGGTACACCTGTATCAGGTGACAGTGTACCTTGCTTCCTCTAAGGTGCCGCCTGAATTCAGAATGAAGTGTGAAGAGCTTTCTATAGCGTGAAGTGTGAAGAGTGAAGAGCTTCACTTAGAGTGCAGAGTGAAGAGTGCAGAGTGAAGTTAATAAGGTGACGCTTCGCGTCGTTTAAAGAGAACGCTCCGGCTCCGCGCTGCAAGACCCACCCTTCCAAAATCAGCACCTATACAGATCGTCGCGCAGCGACACCGAATTCAACTGGCTTCTGGCTACTGGCAGCTGGCCGCTGCGCATAGCGCCCCCGACACCGAATTCAACTGGCAACCGGCTACTGGCAGCTGGCTGCTGCGCATAGCGCGGCGATTGCTTGTATGTGAAAACAGCAGGATAAAAAATGGTGTCGGCTGGTACAATAATGGTTATGAAATACACTGATTTTATTCGCTTTAATCCTCAGCTCAACTCAAATGACGCATATCTTGAGCGCCTGTTCCTGGATAAAGTCTTTTTCCCGGAATTCGGAGAAAACGGGCTTGATCACCTGAGCTATCAGTATCGCATTCTTGACCAGCGAAGTAACCGTTTCTTTTATATCGATTTCGTTGTATGGGGAACCGGAAACAGGAAATATGCAATTGAACTGGACGGGCGTACTTATCATACGAATATGAGTTCAGATAGATTCGACAGAGAGGAAAATCGAACGAATGAGGTTACCCGTCAGGGATTTGAACTGATTCGATACTCTTATAATCAGGTGAATTCAAATCCATACGGGATCAGGCAGGAACTGAGAAACCGCATCTATATTCCTTTACCGCGTATCTCTCAACAAAAAGGAACTGTGAATCAAAATACACAACCTGTGACGGCTCCAGCATATAAGAAAGAAAAATCGGGCGGCTGTGGGAAGATATTCCTGGCTTTTCTTATCCTGTTCTCTCTGTCCATTTTGTTTCCTTCGATTCTGGATGGCTGTTCCTCTTCAAATACCAAAAAGAATTACACTCATTCACAGCCGATAACCCGAACGGTCGGACCTGTTTCCCCGACTAAAACGCCCATTACGAGAAAGACTGCCGTACCTGCAAAAACCGCAACACCTGCCGCAATAAAGACTGCTTTACCCGGAAGAATCGTGGCCCCTGCACCGACCAGAACGCCGGTCCCTCAGCCGGTGCAGAACCGGAATTATCTCGGTTCTTCAGTGACCTGGCATTGTGTGGATGCTACTTCATATGACGGGAATGCCTACAATGACAATAAATGCACCAGCAGTACGGGAGAAGTCCGTTTCGTCAGTGATTCAGAGTCCAAAAAGCTTGATCCGACGTATACACCGGGCAAAGCCGGACACCCTTACTACAACAGCAGATAAGAGGACATCTTTTTTATCGTGATCGGAGGTGTTTATGAGAAAAATCATCATTTTGTCGGCTATGATCCTGCTTTTCTGTATGTCTTTTTCCGCTGTTTTCGGAGAAGATGTAACCTTTTTTGAATACCTGAATGGAAGAAGCAGACAGTGGGTCGAGCGGAATTATCCGGACTATAAGATGCTCCCGGAGGATGATGATATTTGGGCGGGCTACTACATCATCGAACAGGCGCAATGTAAGGATGGCGGCATTATTATGACGGTCGGGTTTGATGGCCCTGAAGGCAAGACGAATGAAGTCAAAACGGTTGGTCTGTTTGCTCAGGGGTGTGAGGAGTATATACCGGATGGCGATATTGCTGTAGCAACAAAGCTGTTTACAGAAATTCTGGGATTGGACAAAAACATGGATGAGGCCAAGGTCATGATGGATATTGAGGATTTTGTTTCGCTGATGTTTCCGAACAAAATTTTATTCGACGTGATAAGACGTTACGACCAGGACAAGAAGAATTATTGTTTCATTTCCGACACGATGCAGTTTAATTAAATCGTTCCCGCTGTAAATCGTCGACCGGAAAATCAGCGTAATGCCGGATTCTCCAGCTTTATCTTTTCTGTCGAAAAGCGACTGTTCCGGAATCTCAATCAATATAAAGGGGGCATGTATGATCAAAAAAAGGTGGTTTATTCTTTGTCTGCTGATCGTCATCTTTTCATTCTCATCAGCGTCAGCACAAAATTATGATATTTTTTACGAGCTTATCGGAAAAAGCAAAGACTACATTGATAAGAATTTCCCTGACGCTGAGGTTATGCCGTTTTATTCGGACTTTTTTGCGGGATATACTGAAGTTGGCGCAATTCTCTTTGAGGATGACAGTTCTCTGTCGATTCTCGTGAGTTATAACACACAGAAAACGGTAAAATCCGTGGCGTTGGTTTCGATGGGCGTTTTCAAGTCACATGATCCTAATCTGATTTACGAGGCATTGAATTATTATGCTTACTATTACGGGTTCCCATTCAGGGAAAACACAAAATCCGGATATTTTGAGGTAACATCCATGACAGATACTTCTATTTCCGGAATTATTGCAGGGAAAATTCAATATACAGTAAGGCGACGTTATGTGAATTTCAAACTGTTTTATCTTGCGGAAGCAGAATATATTAATAAGTGACCTTTGGAACAAAACAGATTCGGCCCCTGTCCTCAGCGGGAAATGGCTCCCTTTCCGGTGAGGATTTGGAGATCGAAGTAGTCATAGAATAAAGCAAAAGCTCTCGGATGATAACTTCCGGGAGCTTTGTTGTTTCCCGCATAATTTGGTAGCTGGCGGAAAACAGGACAGAAAAGAGGAAAATATCATTTTTTCTGTAAGGGGTATTATATAGCATCGTTCTTGATGGTATGAGTTAGATCCTGTAAGTAATACCTGCTGCGAATCGGTGCCTCCTGACTCGATGTAACTTCGCGGCGGGTAAAGATTGCGCTCCGCGTCCCGCTGTGCTCATCATAAAAGTGCCTTCGGGAGCGGTTCCTTCTGCCACCTTCGGTGTCGGCAGGCAACCGGCCCCTTCGGCACCGGCGCTCATCTTACCCCGTCGCGAAGCGACACCTATTCCTCACCAATGACCAATAACCAATGACCAATGACTGCCGTATTCAGCGACACCGCCACTATTCACTATTCACTATTCACTGCGCGCAGCGCATCTGTCCGCCCAGGCGACCCTTCCGAGGATGTTGACCTGGTCCGGGTCGAAGGTGCCGGCCGGGTAGGCTCCGTTGTCGGGGATCAGCCGGACCTTCCCGCCCGGGTAGCTGATCCTGCGGATCAGCACATCCCCGTCCTCACCCGCGATGGAGACCGCGCCCATCCGTCCTTCCGTCACCGCTTCTTTGCAGTTCACCGTCACTTTGTCCCCGGTGCGGAGCGTTCCGCTCATGCTGTTGTCCTTCATCTCCAGGCTGACCAGCGGCTCCCCGTTCTTTCTTTCTTCCGCACATACTTCGGCGAATTCCGCCTGGATCCGGTCCCGTTCTTCTTTCCCCATCCGTAAGAACCACCCGAGTTCTTCCGGGCCCTCAAACAACGGGATATAAGCAACATCTTTCTCTGTCAGCCGTTTCCCGCCCGCATTCACGAGGATCTGAATTCTTTCTTCCGTGCTGAGTTCCATTTCTGACCTCCTGATATTGAGTTTTGTTCTATATTTCGAAATTATAGCACGGAAGTTCTGAAAACAAAGGAAATATTAGAAAATTCGTCCGAATTATAGTTGTGATTGACGTGCCAGTCCCACGCGGGACTGGCACGGTGAACAAGAAAAGGCGTTTGTTTTTACAATAATTTTGCCTGTTTCGGCCCTGATATCGGCAAAGTTACAGCCGGATACAGGTTTTTCAAAACCGGCAGGAACACGTCACAGAATTTTCTGCTCCATTCCGCATGGAACTTCGCCATTCTGATCCAGTCCGTTTCTTTCGTGATGCTAACACCGGGCAGTTCATAGGTGATGTGAGATGCCTTATTGCCGTCACCCCGCTCCCACACGACCGGAGCACCCAGCTTGTCTTCGATTTCGGCCTTGTGCCGGTTAAGAAAATCGAAAGCTTCCTTATTCTTCTCTTTTTGAGATTTTCCGAGATAGAACTGGACACGGGCGCAATCATAATTGGCTGCACAAACCACACTGAATCCACCGATTCCGAAAGCACCGGAAATCCAATTCGCGGTCGACCAACCTACCTTGCTGAAAGGCCCGTTTTCATCAAACTTTTCCTGAATATATGGAAGAGCAAAGGCCCAATACCGCTTTCTGAGTTCATATCGTTCGGGATCATCCTCTGATGATTTCGTTTCATTCTGATCTTTCAGATAAAACACCAGGTCTGTAGGATCAGCTCCGAACAACACGAAGAATCGCTTAAGCGTGTTGATCTTATGCTGTGTCGCCGTTCCTGTCCAGACATAGATATTTGGTGCGATCTGTACCTTGCTGCTGAATTTCTCCGGAGAACTTGAGACATGGAACGCCAGGTCGGTATCGGAATCAGAATACGCCAGACCGGTCAAAACAGAACTGTCCTCCGAGTGTAATATCTTCAAGACACGGGCATACATGTCTGTCCAGCTGTCAACTGCCTGTTCAGCATCTTTATAAGCGAATTTGGCTATCTGGCTGCCCGTCAAACTGACATCGTCATCCAGCGTCACCGCATCCAGCTGTTTTTCTTCCGGCTGATATTTTGTCAAAGGGTAGCTCCATATATCCAGTGCTTTCGCCACCATGTATTCATCCCGCTCTTCCAATTCCGCGAGTGTCCATTGGTCTTTCTGCGCAATGAGCTGGTTCATCCGGATGCCGCTGTACCTGAAACCGTTCTCAGCATCACGTTTTTCCTGAAAGGTATTGTTGCTGTAGCTGCTGTTATAAGCCGTCAGCGTCAGGTTGGCTAAACGATGGATCCATTCATCATGGATCCTGCTGTAATCCTCTCCGAGCGCTGTCCGCCAGGCCGGTGTAAGTGTACGCGGCATAATGTGCTCGATCGTGTATTTGCCGTTTTCGATCCGCGTAAAGACATCCTTTACTTCATCCGTACCGAAATTCTCGAACCGTTCGAATAAATAATTTTTATATCGGCCGCGCATCAGATACACCTGCTTTTCAGACAATGCTGTCGCAAATTCCTGGTCATCCGGGAACCTGACACTTTCTTTCTTGGAAGTCAGGGCGTATTTCAGCTTTTCGACATAGTTATCATAACTGCCGTCATAGCGGCGGATCTCCCGGTTCAGGGTAATAAACAATTTGTTCAGCGCATTTGTCGGTACTTCACAGATGTTCCGCCGGAAAAGGAAGTTTTCAATGATCAGGAAGATTTCTTTCAGGTCATCGTTCGTCAGAATCCCCTGTTTATGGAGGTCAAGCACCTGAAGGAAAAACGGCCTTGTTACTGTCGTCTCCAGATAATTAAGCCGATAGATACTGGCATTGATCACTTCGTCCGGGAACTGTGCTTTCGTCAGCACTTCATAAATGCGGGCATAATACAGCAGTTCCTTCAGCAGATCTTCGATCGAAATGTTCTTCTCGCCCACATAGGATTTGAAAACCGGATAGATCCTGTCCATGGTAGGCGTTGATTGCCTCATCATGCTGAGATAATCCCGGACAAAGGCACTCACGCCATTATTGTTATTGTTGTCGCTGCCCGTGCACAGTTCGATCTTGCTCCAGTATTTTTTGTAAAACAATTCCTGGTCATCAGGCTTTTGCCCCATGAGAATAAAGTTTCTGATCTTATCGCCTTCAGTCAGATCAACACCTGTGGAGTTGAGGCTTTCAAAGATAAGCTGCGGATCATCATCTTCATCTACGGTGATGTTGATCACCATCAGCTTGCTGATCGCGTCGTACAGTTCATCGATCGAAATTTCTTCCTTCAGGATCCGGTCATAGAAATAAAGGTAGTTGATCGTGATATCGGAATTCGGAATATATTCGGACGGATCTTCATCAAAGAGTTTTTCAAAAGCTTCCAGGTCTTTGTTTACGGCTTTGAGTTTGATGCGTTTCTGTGTCGGTTCATATTCATCGACCAGATATTTGTTGTAAACCTTGTCGATCAGCCTTTTATCTTCTGCGATCAGTTTCCCCTCTTTCAGAATATTGTGGATCGCAAGCAGCAGCAAAGAGATGGTAGTGACGCGCTGCTGGCCGTCGATGATCAGAAATTCTTCGGAAGCTCCGTTATAAACACTGACCAGGCTGCCGAAAAAGTGCATGCTTCGACCATTGACGCACAGTTTCACAAGATCATCGTAAAGCTGACGGCAGTTTTCCACCTTCCAGCTGTAGTTTCTCTGGTAAACAGGGATGATGAACCGCTTTTCGCTGCCGTCCAGATATTTGATGAGTTTTATAGCCTTTCCATCCATGTCAATTTTCCCACTTTTTAATGATCATTTCTTTTTTTCATTCAGCCGTTTCATTTTTTCCGCGTAGTCATCAACATACATGGCGACGGCACGCTCGATGGCGATGGTTTTAGACTGGCCGGAGGCTTCACAGTGTTCACACAGCCGTTCGTAAACGGATTCTTCCATGCGGATCGTTACAGGATGGTTGTCTTTTTTCGGTTTAGCCATTATTTTTCCTCCCGCAGACTTTTATAGATCTCACCGGCGAAAATGCCGAGGACGCTGCGCTTCAGTTCCGGATTGTTCAGCAGCATCGTGAAGAAGTCCTGATTCTGTTCCAGACCTTCGATCAGGGCATCATCAATATCGTCGAAGTAGGCGAACTCAAAATCCTTTTCCGTGTTGTTCTTCGCGCTGGTCTTCAGCTTCTCGGATTTCATCATAATATCCCGGATCTGCAGCATGGCCTTCACGGCAACATCGTTGTCATACGCCTTCCCCGTCCGGCTGTTGATCTCTGCGATGATCTGCGAAAGCGCTTCTTCCTTTTGCGGCGTCAGGATGATTTGATCGGCCACCGGCAGTTTAACGATCGGGCTGGATTTGTGTTTCGGCTTCTGATGCTCGGCTTCCTTCTTCTGGGTGAAGTTTGATGCTTTGATCATGCCCGTCAGGTCAAACCCATATCCGTGATGCCGTGTTTTATAAAAAGCGTAAAGGTAGGTCAGGAAGTTATATTTCTTGTGCAGCTCCTGATCTTCAAAGCAGGAGGCCTGGATCAGGAACTCGTATCCGCGGATGAAATGCCGGATCGCCACAAGGATCTCATCCTGTACATCCTCGCTGTTTCTTGCGATTTCATTTTTTGCCCGTTTGAGCATGAACGTCATCTTGTTCTTTGCCTTGGTATCCAGCGATTCCGCGTAAAGCATATCGTTGAAGTCGGAAACATCGACAGGATCGAGGAAATAATAGCCGTCGATCTTCGCTTCCAGGTCGTAAATGGAATGCGGGGTGACGCTGTTGGAAAGCAGCGTGACGGTGCAGTACCGGGAAAATGCATCTTCGATATCGCCGTAATCATTTACAAAATCCAGAATGAAGGTGTGCTTGTCATAGGGAGGGCAGATGCGGTTGAGCCGGGAAAGCGTCTGGACCGCGTTTACGCCCTTCAATTTTTTCAGCACATACATGGCGCAAAGCTTTTTTTGGTCAAACCCGGTCTGATATTTATCCGCGACCAGCAGCACCTGATAGTCATCCTTGTCGAATTCCGCCGGCAGCGCTTTCTCGGAAATACCGTTCATGCCGCTTTCAGTGTATTCAACATCATCAACGGTGACCTTGCCGGAAAACGCCACAAGAGCGTGGATGCCGCTATACCCCTTCCGGTTTACGTAATCCTCAAAGGCCTGACGGTATTTGACGGCGGCCTGCCGTGAATCCGTGACGACCATGGCTTTTGCGTGCCCGGCGAGTTCGTTCATGACGGTAGTGCGGAAATGCTCGACAATGACTTCGACCCGCTGCGCGATGTTGGTTTCATGCAGATCGACGAACCTTGCGATTTGACGTTTGGCTTCATTCGTCTGGAACTTCGGATCTTCGCTGATCTCTTTGTTTAACAGGTAGTATGTCTTATACGTGGTGTAATTCTGCAGTACATCCAGAATGAAGCCTTCCTCGATAGCCTGTTTCATGGAATAGGTGTGGAACGCTTCCTTCTGTCCCTTCCGGTTCGTGCGCCCGAAGAGCGCCAGCGTGGTCGGTTTCGGCGTCGCGGTAAAGGCAAACATGGAAACGTTCGGCTGTTTGCCGGTTCTCCGGATCTCAGAGGCGATGATTTCCTGCACATCATCGCTGTCTCCGCTGTCGGATCCGAGCGCGCGGGTAACGGCACTCATGTTCTTGCCGGCGGTCGAGGAATGGGCCTCGTCAATGATCACAGCGAAGTTCTTGTCCCGCAGGTCATGGACCGAATCCAGAATGTACGGAAATTTCTGGATGGTGGTTACGATGATCTTTGTGTTTCCGTTCAGGGCTTTCGCCAGATCAGCCGAATTGCACTTGTCATCCAGCGCCCGGACCATGCCGGCCTTATGTTCAATGCTGGTGATCGCCTGCTGCAGCTGACGGTCCACGGCCACGCGGTCGGTACACACGATGATGTTGTCGAAGATGATCTTGTTGTCGTGGTCATGCAGGGAGGTGAGACGATGGCTCAGCCATGCGATTTCGTTGGTTTTTCCGGAACCGGCAAAATGCTGCAGCAGGTAATTCTGGGTGCGCTTGTTCACTACAACATCGTCCAGGAGCTTCCGGATCACGTCCAGCTGATGGTACCGCGGAAAAATGACGGTTTCGGTGACGCCCTTGCCGGTATCAGCATTCTTTTCCTTTACTTCGATGAACATGAATTTGCTGAGGATCTCAAGCAGGCTGTCCTTCTGCAGGACGCTTTCCCACATGTAGCAGACGCTGAATTTATCATCAAAGATCGGGTTTCCGGCTCCGGCGTTGATTCCTTCGCCGCATCCCTGGTTGAACGGGAGAAAATAGGTGGCGTTCTTGTCCAGCTTCGTTGTCATGTAGACCTGTTCCAGGTCCATGGCAAAGTTCACCAGCGCCCCGGCTTTAAACCGGAACAGGCGCGTTTTCGGGTCGCGCTCGTTCCGGTACTGCCAGATCGCATCCTCATAGGACTGCCCGGCGGCATTGCATTTGAGCTCGAAGGTGATGATGGCAAGTCCGTTCAGGAAGATCACCACATCGATCCGTTCATTGTCGGATGCCCAGACTTCTTCCGAAACGGAGAAGATGTTCTTTTCGTATTTTTTCAGTGTTTCCGGATTGAAAGGGGTCGCCGGACGGGTATACATCAGGTCCAGATGGGTGTTCGCGATATCGATGCCGTGCTTCAGCACGTTCAGGCGGCTTCCCCTTGCCTTCGTCTCTTCCGCGTTGATAAGGTTGACGATGGTTTCTTCGGTTTCGTCCCGGTACACTTTCCGCAGCGCGTCCATGGTTTCCGGCTGTGTGGCTTCGAGAAATTCGAACAGCCGAACCCGGTCCACGGCGAACAGGCGGTCATAATCCTTCGCGGATGTGATCCTGTAGCCGTTTTTTCCCAGCTGCTCAAGGAAATATTTCTGGTAATCTTTTTCGCTGAGGATATTATTCATTCGGTACTTCTTTCTTTCCGGTAACGTATTCGTAGATGAGGGATTTTTTGTAGTCGGCAAGCACTGAGAGTTGTTCCTGTTTTTCATCAATTACACTGTTGATTTCACGTATTTTCTGGTCAAGATATTTCCCAATTATTACCTGTTCTTTATATGGCGGCACCGGAACTTTAAAATTATTGAATGTTGATGTTTGCAAACGCCATCGGCCAAGATTGGAAACGCCCTGCCCTAATGAATAGAAAATCCGGCACATATAACAACACTGCATCACATACTTATAATAATTCCTGTCATGATTATTAGTATCGAGCAATTTAAATACGCGATAATCAGGACTTGTAACCCCAAAATTATTAGATAAATCTACCCATCCTGTCAATAGATCCATGTGGTTCATTGCGAAATCACCCGGATAAACGAACTGATATCCCCGGTAGTTTTCAGCAATCTGACCTTCATTTGTCGAAATATCTTTTACTTTTATTCCACGCTGGGTAATTGCGAGAATATCATAGCCTTCTTTTCCTGCTATACGTTTTACGATTTCAAAAAGATACTTTATATCTATGAGGGCCCACTCCTCAGGAATGCTTACCCATACCGCTGAATCCGTGTTCTTAAACTTTAAATGACCGATTCCTTTAGAAACGGTCTCAAATATGACTGACCGCTTGTACTGTTCCAGCGTATCGATCTGCGTCTGGATGTCTGCTGCGAGAGAGTCGATTTCGGAACATTTGGAGTCGAGAAAAGAGACGATTGTTGATATTTCATTTGCATTTGGATACGCTATTTTGAATTCTTTTACATCATCCCAGTTAACTCGAGGCATTTTTGCTCCATATGTTAATTGAGTGGCCGCCTGAGTAAATTCTTCAGTCAGCATATAATACTGTAAAAACTTTTTTCCAACTAAGGATGATGATATAATTTCAAACTCTCCTGTGCAACATGATTTATAAGGAGAAATCAAAACTTTTGCAAGATTTGGCCGTAATTTTCCATAGAGCAAATCGCCAGCTTCACATCCGTCATAAAAAGCATCAACATATTCAGTTTCTGACTTTACATAATGTCCCGAAGAACTCTCTACATTTTCCAAACCAATATAATTTCCAACTTTGGACAATCGATATTTTACTGAGCGTGACTGAACTATGTATTTTATTTTATTGATACTCCAGATTTTTGGAATATTGCCTATCCAATCTATCCCACTATCTTTCATTTCTCTCATATCAGCCACCATCAAGCCTTTCCGAACAACTTGCGGATACGTTCGTCAACACTGGCTTCCAGATCAGTGAACCGCTGCGCCAGCACTTCACTGGCTTCCGGCTGCTGATATTTATAGAAATAACGGGTAAAGGGGATCTCTGCCCCGACCTTGATCACCGGTTTTTTCGCGGTAAGGTTCTCTTCAAAGAACCATTTCGCATCCGGAACATGCGGCAGCACTTCGCGGGCCATGTAATCCTCGATATTCTCATCCCATTTGACGATCTCGGTATCCTTGCTGGCTTTATCATAAATGATCTCGCCCACTTTCTTACCCTTCTTTTCCCGCTGGATCACCGCTTCCTTGTCCATCACGGAAAGACCGTCCATGATGTTCCCGAAGAGCTTGCTGTCTACATTCAGCCCGAAAAGAACCTTTGTCAGGACCGGTTCAAAGGCTTCCGGAGACATCCATTTTTCATCGGAGATGTTGTCGTTCAGTGTCTGCAGAATAGCGTCATACAGCGGTTTCGTTTCATAGAATTTCGCCAGCTTGTTCTGTTCCTTGCCGGTTGCGGTCGTTCCCTTTTCTTCCAGGTCCATCACCGCGGCATCATCCCAGAGCGTCTTTAATGCACCGGACTGCAGCATCCGTTCGATGCTTTCCTGCGTGATGGAATAACTCCGCTGCAGCGGCTGATACACGGCATACTCACGGTAGATAAACTCCGTGTTCGGGTAGATCTTGCAGAATTCGTTTTCTTCATAGCTGGCGTAAAGCTTCGTGATCTCAGCCCGGTCTTCCGGTGAGAATTCGTTCTTTTTATTGCCGGCCGGCTTGCGCAGTTTGTGATAGATTGAAGAAGCATCGATAAGCTGGATCTTTCCCTTTCGCCCCTGGCGCTTATTTTTGGAAAGGACCCAGATATAGGTGGTGATGCCGGTGTTGTAAAACAGGTCTGTTGGCAGCTGAACGATGGCTTCGATCAGGTCATTTTCCAGCAGCCAGCGGCGTACCTGTGATTCACCGGAAGCCGTCCCGCCGGTAAACAGCGGAGAACCGTTCTCGATGATCGCTGCCCGGCCTATCTTGTCATCCATTTTCGCGATAGCCGACTGCATGAAAAGCAGCTGCGCGTCCGATCCTGCAGGAAGCCCGGCGCCCCAGCGGCCGGACAGACCTTTTTCATATTCCTTCTTGACCGCGTCTTCCTGTCCGTCCTTTGCGTCGGCGCCACTCCAGGAGGTTCCGAATGGCGGATTTTCCAGCAGAAACCGCATTTTCGTATCCGGGAAACAGTCTTCCTTCAGCGTGTCCGCATGGCGGAAGTTCTCGGAATTCTGCCCTTTGATCAGCATTTCCGCCAGCCCGACAGCATAGGAAACGCCCATGTATTCCTGACCAAACAGGCGGACATCAGCTGACGGGTTGTAATGCTTCAGGTAGGAATAGGCCGTTGAAAGCATGCCGCCTGTACCGCATGCCTGATCACATACGGTGATGATCTTGCCGTCGTCGAAGATATCTTCGCAGCCTTCCGCGATCAGGAGCGAAACGCAGAGCTTGATGATATCGCGGCCGGTATAAAACTGCCCGGCGTCCACATTCTGGAAGAAACGGCCGATGAGGTTTTCAAAGATGTAGCCCATCTTGATGGAATCGAAGGTCTCGATACTCAGATCCAGTTCGGAGAATGCCTTGACAACATTGTAAAGGCAGCCGTCCTTGTCCATCTTCGTGATGTGCTGTTCCAGTTCCAGCTCCTTCAGGATATCCTGAAGGTTGGCCGAAAACCCGGAGATATATGCCTTGAAGTTCGCGGCGATGTGGTCGGCGTCGTTGCAGAGTTCTTTCAGGGAGAATTCCGACGTGTTGTAAAACTGGTACCCGGAGATCCGGTACATGGCCT
>CADBKS010000072.1 GCA_902795255.1 uncultured Chloroflexota bacterium | reverse complement strand
GCAAAGGTGCTCACGGTGTTGAGAGTGATGAAGTCGGTGAATATTTGTCTTATGGCAATTATGATAATTACTTCGCCGAAGGTGGTTGGGGTGACCAAGACAAGCAGGAACGCGGCGATCACTATGGCGAAGCTGACATGAAGGAAAAGCTTTATGATTTGTTTGGTGTTACGCATGAAAGTGAAGCGAGTGACGAACAGATTAAATTAGCGCTCTTCGCGATTGATAGCGAACAGGCGTTAAGTGCGGGTCAAACCGCAGTTGATGCTGGTATTCCAGGATTTGAAGGCTTATCGCCAGATGGCATTTCTGAGAATCCAGATATTTCCTGAGGAATTCATCAAAGCCTTGGTCAATCCAACCATTGATAGCACCATGGTAGCTGTTGATGTTATTCAGCATAGCATTCAATTCAGCGACTACATTATTGAGTGTTATGCCCTGACGTTCGAGCAAGCTGCGGATGTTGCTTGAAATCTCCAATGCTACGGGGAGACTAAGCGTGCCACCGGTACCTACTACATTACTGAGAATAAGTCTTGGCGTGCAACCAGTCGTGTTAATAGATGTACCAGCAAGGTTAGCAATGGTGTATGTGCCATCAGCCGTAGTAATGTTAATTACATCAGGAGTCGAGGTCACAGTTGCTGACATGTTATCCAGCTTCAGAGTTGCATAAGCAGCGACAACGCCGTCTTCAACACCCTTTGCAGGAACAACAAGAGTTGCGTTCATACCAGTAACAATATCACCACCAATCACAATGGCTGCTCTTTCGAGGGTAACGTGTTCCTCATCGTATGCAATTGCAGCGGGAATTGACATAGCTGCACCATTAGCTTTCAGGTTCTTGTTGAACTTAACATCAAATCCACCTGCTGCAGGAACCATTATACGATAGTCAACGCCGTTCAGTACGATGTGTGATACTCTTGCTTCGAAGTTGCTGATGAGGGCATTCGCCTCTCCAACATATGCGATTTCGTCAATCTGGAGGTTACCGATGAGGTTCTGGATAGCTCCAATGTTAATAGCATCATTGTAGATAACATCCACATGATTCTTCAATGTGCTTGCAAAACGATTCAGATAATCATCGAAGAATTCGTAGCCAGGCATTGTTGAATAGTTGAAGTCCTTGCCCCAAGCCAGGTTGAGAGGCTTGAAGAATGTGGCAGCCAGGTTGTATTCAGAGTATACGGAGTGTTCCTTATCTGAATAGCTTCCGTCAGGATTCTTTTCCTGAGTGGTGTAAGTGACTTTCAGACCATTTCTATCAACCTTCATGTTGCGAATCACTTGATAGATGTCGGTAGCAAGTTTGCCTAAATCAGTTTGCTTGCCAGGAGTGTTGAAGTTGTTGGCAAGACCCATGATTTGTTCTTGTACATCGTGATACAGGGCTGTGATATCCTCTCTGGTGAGAGCAAGGCCATTGTCTTCCTCCATGACAGTGCGAGGAGTTACGGTTGCATCTGCAACATAGAAGCCATTGTCTGCACGAGTGTAACCAAACTGCAGTTTCTCATTGCACTTTCTGATTGGTGAAAGCTTAATGAATGATTCTTCATCCAGAGTGTTGACGATTGTGGGCTGGAGTCTTGTGAAGTCAACAGTGTTGGGGTTGATGGTCATGTAAATCTTACCTGCACTGCCGTTCTCATTCAAGAGGGGAAGGTTGGCAGGTGCTTCAAAGATTTCAACACCATTAATCATGGCCATATCCTGAGCAGTGAGGACTTCAGACTTACGTACATAGTTCTGGTCGTCGTCTGTTGGGAACTCAACATCCTTGAAAGGCACACCATAGTATGCAACGAGGACGTTGGACTGGATGCCTACAGGAATGTTTAATGTACCGAACATGGGATTGTAGGTGTACTGGACGATCTGGTTTATCCAGATCGGGGACCCCTCCACCGGCGTTCCGTTCGTTTTTTTCGTCGCGCGCACCCATATCGGCCTGTCGGTGCTCGTGTTTTATGCGGTGAACCGGCCCGGGAAGATGTATTTTTTCCCGATTGCTGTTTTTCTGCACGCGCTGGCTGATTTTCCTGTGGGACTGTACCAGACCGGTATACTGGGCTCCATGCCATTGACCGAAGCTGCGGTATTCGCGGGGGCGCTCATCATTTTCGGGATCGCTTCGGTGGTCTATAAGCGGATGGATTCGTAAGATCCCTGCCGGTCCGGATCGTTATGAAAACAGATCCCGCCTGTAAATGCAGGCGGGATCTGTTTTATGGAACCGGTTCCGGAACTGTGAATGGCAGTTATCTTGTGCGTGCGCCGCGTTCCTTCAGCTGCTGTTTGTCCCGGTACATCAGCCGGTCAGCCCTTTCAAAGACATCATGGACGCTGCTGTCCTGTTCCCGGCTGAAATCAGCCAGTCCCGCGGCGATGACGACTCCGCCGGATGATATTGCGGTCCGGGACTGTTCGTGCAGTTCTTCCAGCAGTTCCTGCCGGTTTTCATGATCCCGTTCGGTCAGAAGAACGACAAACTCATCTCCCCCGATTCGGAAGACCGGACTGTGCCGGAACAGGTCACAGATCAGCCGGCTTGCTTTTCGGATATGTTCGTCGCCGGCTTTGTGCCCGTATGTATCATTGATATATTTGAGCCCGTTGACGTCGCAGACGACAATTGAGAAATTCTCCGCTTTTCCGGAGGCGATCGTCCTGTTAAGTGTTTCTTCCGTCAGGTTAAAAGCGTGTTTGCTTTTGACACCGGTGAGCGGGTCTGTATTGGCAAGTGTCTGCGCCGCTTCGAGCCCTTCTTCGCTTTCCCTGGCCCGTTTGATAATATAGGCGTAGTTGGTCATCAGGACGATGAGCGCGACCGTGAAAAGTCCTGTCACGGAAAGCATGGTCCGGGTGTTTGTTCGCTGCAGCGCATCCATCTGCCCGGTGATATAGTTCTCTCCGCCCGTACCGGTTCCGGCCTCCCGAAAATATTTCTGAATGCCGGCCATGGCCTGTTGGGTCGAGGACATTACGGACTGGCTCATCCAGATCAGGGCGATAAAAAGGATCAGGGAGAGCAGCGCGATCCAGACAATGACGGATTTCCCGAAGCGCTTCGCATGGTCGCGGCTGAGAATATTGCGGAAGAAAATGAACCCCAGGATCTCCCATACGGCGAAGATAAAGTATGATTCCTTTTCCATTGAGCCCGCGGAAAAAAGGTTCGGCAGAAGCAGATACGCTCCGACCGCGGCCATGATGACCAGTCCGATCCGTCCGGTCCATATTTCGCTCAGGTCTCCGCTGTCTTTTGCGGTTTTCAGGGTGCCCGCACAGACAAATCCGTAAATGATCGTAGCGCCGATCGTCGTCACATCCACGATCCAGCCGATCGCGGTCCGGCCGAGAAACGGTACGGGAATCGAAAGCAGCGCGATCAGGTTCACGGCTTGTGCCGGAATATGTTTTTTGTTCAGTTCCGCGAATCCTTCGGGCAGGATCTCATCTTTGGCCAGCGCGTAAAAAAGGCGGCTGAGGGCTGTGGTGTTGCCGATCAGGCTGGTGAGGATCAGTGCCAGCGCTCACGCGCCGCGGGCCGGCAGATAAGGGCTCAGTTTGTTTTTTGCGGGTTAGTTTTCTGTATTCATGGCAATTCAGTTATATTGTGGTGCAGCGGCGGTTTTCGGAAGAAATTTCCGCCCTTTACGGCCTTACACGGACTTTGACCCAGATCGTTTCCCCGAATTTCCGCCCGTACGGGGAACACATCTGCCAGTATCCGCGGTAGGTGCCTTTATCCCGCGGAGCGGTCAGGTCGACAGACAGGCGCACGGTCTGTCCCGGAGCTACGTTCCTCGGAATATTGATCGTTTGTCCGTTCATTTTGTCCCCGGATACATACATAAAGGTATAAGCCGGGGTCTAGGTCGTGTTCCCGGTATTTTTGACCAGCCAGGTTTTTCGGAATTTTTCATTGGGGCGAACCTGGTGCCCGTCCGTGATCGTGACATCGGAAACAAATGTCATATAATCGGTCCCCGCGGGAAGCGGTGCCTGTGTCGGATATGCGGGCGCGGTGTATTGGACCGGAACGGCCGGTGCGGTCGGTGTGGGCAGCTGGCTGCTCCGTGCGGCAGTGGGTTCCGCTTCCGTAAAATCCATTCTGAAGAAGCGGTTCGCGATCTGCTGGGCGGTCCCGTCTTTGAGCATGTCTTTCAGGTGCCCGTTGATCACTCCGGTCAGTGAAGAATTCTTCCTTGTGCCGAATGCGTAATTCTCTTTCGTAAAACCTTCGTAAAAGATCTTGTATTTCCCGGTCGGGCGGTACAGTTCTTCATAAATATCCTGATCGATCAGCACGAGGTCAACGGTCCCCCGGTCAAGCGCCTTGATCTCTTCGGCTGCGGATGAGAAAACGAATACGTTCTTCATTTCAACATATCCGGGGCTGACCAGGTTGGTTTTGATCCACTGGTCGAAGCTGGTGCCTTTTTCAGCTCCGATCTTCAGCCCCTGCAGACTTCCGTAATTGAAAGTCTGCGGGAGGTTCAGGGTGCTGAGCCCGATGAATTTCGCGTCACCGGTGTAATAGACAGAGGTGAAGTCGATGATCTCACTTCGTTCATCGGTCTTTGAAAGTGCTCCGCCGATCACATCGATCTGTCCGTAATTCAGGGAATCCGTGATGCCGTCAAAAGCGATATTGACTGTTGTGACTTTCAGCTGCATCCGGCGCCCGATCTCTTCCATCAGTGCCACATCGATCCCGGTGAGCTGACCGTTCCGGTCGTAAAAGACGAACGGGATATAGTCCGGTGAGACGCCGAAACGCAGTTCCCCGCTCTGCCGGACTTCGGTCAGATCATCCGCGAGCGCGTCCGTTGGGGGCAGGGTAAGGCATACCGCAAAAATAAGAAAGAACAGGACAAAGAAGATCTTTTTCATTTGTTTTCTCCTGGATCCGGCAGGGTCTCTTCTGTGCCGGCGGCCGTGTCCGGCCGGATCTCTTCCGGTTGGGCTTCCGGATCTGTCAGAACTTCTGCCTGACAGGCTTCTGCATCTTTACTTCTGGCTCTGCGGTTCCGGATCTTTTTTACGCCCTTTTTGATCAGGCTGCCGGTGCCGATACTGCTCATGATGACCAGATAGAGCAGCAGAAGCAGGATGAGGATGACCATCGTCAGAAAAAACCGGACTGTCGGATGAAATATGCCTGTGTTCTCAAGGCGCATGACGGCTGACGGAGAATAAACGATGTCCCGGCTCCATGGCTCGATCACGGTGAAACCATATTGCAGCAATTCCTCATCCGTGTAATCATCGATAACATCGTTTCCCAATATGCCGACCGTATACTCTCCTTCAGCCAGTTTTTCGGAAAGAATATGCTGAACATCGCCGCGGATGCTCTTTGCAGAGTAATCAACATAGGCGGTGCGGAGCTCCTGGTCTTTGAGCGATTTAATGAGGATCAGAAACTCCTGATCTCTTGGCAGCACGATCAGTGCCTGCTCATCCTGCCGGACCGCGAAAATTTTGGCAGAGCTCAGACCTGCATCAGCGAGCAGTTCCCCGTCGGGTTCATATGAGATGGTGCCGTCGCTTTTGATTTCCTCAACAAAGTTCCCGTCCTGATCATAAATCATGATGTCGACGTCCCCGAGAACGGTAAAATGGGCGTATCTCGGGTCATTTGCGAAAATCTCATCCGGGTTATCAGAGGAAAACAGCCAGAACCGGTACGACTCGTCGAAGTGTTCGTGCATCACGTTTTCTTTGATGGAGCGTGTCGGGTCCCAGTCTGATTTCCCGATATGCAGAACATGCACGCGGAAATTTGTGTACGTGATCTGAAGCAGGTAATCCAGCATACTCAGAAATTCATTGAACTGATATTCTGTGATCTCCGGCAGACTGAGGATCCGTTTGGAGATGCTTTCCACGAGTTTATGAAAATCCCGGCTTTGACATATAGCGAGAAAACCGTTCTGGAAGGTATCTTTGTATGAGTTGGATGAGTTTATATAGAAAAGCGAATAATCGAGGATCGTATGGATCTGGGCATTGATCTCCGGGTTATAGTGCAGTGTGTGCCCTTTGGCTTCCATGCAGAGCTCATCCACACGGGTCTTTTTTACCGCGTAGCTGCTGTCGGTTTCCCGGGACGGGAGAAACAGATCTTTTCCGTAACGGACGTAACCCCATTCCGGAAACGGCACCATCGGGACCGGATCGAACGGATTGATGACGTTGAAAATGTTATTAAAACGGGCTGCGTCTTCATCTTTGGTGGTACGCGGTGTGGCGATCGTATATCCGTAGACCGCAGCAAACAGGCCGCTGTCTGTAGCGTCAGCTGCCAGAATATTGGAAACGGCAGCTGCCCGGCTGTATCCGGAGACCCAGAGCCGGAGTTCCCCGCTCAGGCCGTTCGCGCTGATGTATTCCCGGATCCGGTCGAAAACCTTTTCGGCTGCGGTGTCAAAACCGCGGGCTCTTTCCTCGCTGCCCAGTGTCAGGTTGGAAAGCCATTCATTCTGATAATTGTTGCCGGATACGGAGACCGCGATAACGGTGGCATCCCCGATTTTTTTACTGGCGATCGCCGATGCGATCGTATCGGCCGATGTTTCCCGGTCGAAGTCGTCTGTGTGGACCCGGGAGAAACCGGCCCGGCTGTAGAACTTGAGAATATTCGCGTCTTTTTCGGAAAGCCGGTGATGTTTATCCCGGAACCCTGCCGCGGCAAGCCCGAATGACAGCTGCATCAGTTTGTGATTATATTCATGATCCGGCTGTAAAAACCATTCGTCGGCATAATCGACCGTAATGAACTGCTGCGCTTTCCCGACTCCGCTGTAAGGGACCGAGATCTGGATGGCGCTGCCGGAGGTCTGCGAAAAAACCGCAGCCGCGCTGAAAAGCAAAATCAGCAGCGCTGTGATCAAAATGACAGAAATACGGTATACTGCCGTCCCTTCCGGCTTCATTTCTGTTGTCTTTCGTTTCGAATGCATGGTGTCCACTCCTGTCATTTACAGAAAGCATCGGTACTGCATGCTTATGAACTTATTTGTGAATGATTCAATTATATATCAAATCGGCAGAGCACGGACGAACGAAAACCCCGGGAGCTCCCGGTCAGATCTTTTCCTGAACCGGTCTGATCGTGACCGGGCGCTTTCCGCTGCCGACTGCTTTCCATTTCAGGGCGTTTTTCGGACAGATCTTTACGCATTCTCCGCAGCGGATACATTCCGCGCTGTTGGGCGTCCGCATCGGGTCAACGCCCATTTTGCACTGGCGCGCACATGCGCCGCAGCGGATGCACCGATCCTCGTCCAGGCTCAGGCGCAGAACGCTGACCTTCTGGAACATGGCGTAAAAGGCTCCCAGCGGGCAGACATATTTACAGAACGGGCGGAAGATGAAAACAGATGTGAGGATGCACAGGACCAGCAGAAAGAATTTCCACCGGAAAAGCGCACCGGCTGCGGTCCGCATTCCTTTGTTCAGCAGGACAAGCGGGATCCCGCCTTCCAGCGTCCCGACCGGACAGATGAATTTGCAGAAAAAGGGTTCCCCTACATTGACTTCATTGCGGTAGAAGAAAGGCAGCCCGAAGACAAAGACCAGCAGCATGACGTACTTGAGGTACCGGAGTACTTTGTCGGTTTTTTCGGGGATCTTCAGCTTCGGGGTCGGAATTTTATAAAGCAGCTCCTGGATCAGACCGAACAGGCATAACCACCCGCAGATGAAGCGTCCGACAAGCAGTCCGATCAGCGCCAGATAACCGACGACATAAAATGAAAACTTCCGTTTCCGGGCGTCGAAAACAGCCTGCATGGAACCGATCGGACAGGCGCCGACAGCACCCGGACAGGAATAGCAGTTCATGCCCGGTACACAGAATTTTTTCAGCGGTCCCTCATAGATCGTGCCGGTCAGAAACCCCTGCACATGCGCGTTATGCAGGATCCCCCAGATGCCCTGTACGGCTTTGCGGATCCGGGTGTGCCGGACCAGAGCATTTTCAGCCAATTCCGATACACTCCATACAGATCGAGATCGCTTTGCGCATCACGGTCTTCATTTCTCCGCGGTATATGCCATACGCGCACATGGCAGCCGCGAGGACCAGCAAAACCCAGGTGACCCAGGCCGGTATTTCTTTTCTTTTCATGATTCAGCCTCTTTCATTCCAGCATCTTTTGGAGGTCAGTCGGTTTCGTTCAGTACCCGGATAAATACATCGCAGGACGGCAGTTCCCGGTTGCTCAGGTCATAAACCGTCAGCCGGAGCACGTAGTCGCCGTTGGCGACCTGAGTCGTGGCCCATAGCCCCAGTTCGCCTTCGAGAACCGGCAGATTTCCGGCTGAAAGCGTCTGCCAGTTTTCCTGATCGGCAACAGGCGAAAACGCCCAGTTGTAAAAGGCCATATCCTGCAGGTTGACCGTGGCTTCAAGTGTGTAACTGCCTGAGATCACATCGCCGGAAACCGGTGCCAGCCATTCAAGCTGCCCCGGAATGCATCCGGACGATACGGAAACTGCTGCGGAATTCGCGGAAGCTCCCTGCGGTGTGGAGGAGACTACCAGCCCGGAGGATGATGCCGGCGGGGTGATCAGTAACTCTGCTTCCTGTTCCGCCGAGGTCTGCGTCGGGGTCGGGGTGATCATGACCAGCGGCCATTCCGGGATCACGAATGTCACCAGAACGAACTCCGCGGCGATCAGGAGGATCAGCAGGATAAAAACAGCCAGTGAGGAATTCAGCCTCCGCTGGGCATCTTCTCTTTCCAGCCCGAAGATCGTAGCGTATCTTTCCCGCCAGGCGCTGATCAGCCGCGTCAGGTAGATCAGTGCGAGAATACCGAGGATCGCATAGATCCAGAGCTGGTAGTCAACGAGAAAGTGAAATAATTCAAGCATTGGTTCGACCCGTGAATGCCTAATAAAGGGATATTTTTGTTTTTCGTTTGATGGCTTTCAGAAGGACTGCCATGCGTGAGTAGTAACGGACAAAAAACGGGCTTTCTTTTCCGAAAACGGCAGCGGACCGGATCGCTGCCCGAAGTTCGTCCGCGGTGCTGAAATCCGGAAGCTCAAGGCCCATCGCGCCAAGCTCTTTGATCCCGTGAGCATCGGAACCGGCTGTCCCGCAGAGACCGTGGGCTGCCGCAAACTGTGCGGCGGAGCGGTTCATGTCCGGGATATTCCGGGCGTTTGCGGTTTCGATCGCGTCCAGCCACGGCAGGTACTCTTCCATTTCGGCTTCTGTCCATCCGTGCCGCATCGGTGCGTAGGGATGGGAAAGTGAAATGAATGCACCCTGGTCCCGCAGCCGTTTGAATGCTTCGAGCGGTTCGATCCCTTTCGGCAGTTCCTCTTTGACGAAAACCGCCAGGATCTCTCCTCTGGTGGTGAGGATCTCTTCACCGGTGATCACAAAATCGGGATATTTTTTGCGGAGCTCTGACGCCTCGCGGGTCGTGTTATGATCCGTAATGATGAGTTTCCCGAGGCCCAGTGCCTTTGCCCGGGCGACAAGATCTTCTCCCCGGGAAAGCGAATCCGGAGAGGCGATGCTGTGGACATGAAAATCAACTTTAATAAAGCGGCTCATGAGAATCTATTATACGGTAGAAACATGAATTAGTGCAGGGTTATTCGGATAAATCACAATTCCCTGCAGCAGACCCTGTGATGCCGGTGCGCTGATAAGGCATGCTCCTTAATCTTAATTAATGATTCCGGATTGCTGTATTCGGGAAAACCGCCGCAAAACAGACGCCATTGTGCAGACAAGTGACGGCGGACGATGTCTGTACAACAGCGCTATTCTTTTCCCGGCGGACAGGTATAAAAAATTCCGGATGATTTCCGGAATTTTATGGAGCCAACAATGAGACTCGAACTCATGACCTGACGTTTACGAAACGCCTGCTCTACCAACTGAGCTATGCTGGCTCATTTCTGAAGCCATTTTATTATACACTTTTTTCGGAAAAATCAAGTATTTTTGCCCTTTTTGTTACGTTTATTCTCTGTATTCCATGCTCTGCCGGGCGGGGATCCGCTGCCTGCTGACGGATGGCAGTTGAGCGGAATTAAGGTAATAGCATTTTGGCCGTCATATTCTGGTAAAATAATTATTTGTAATTATTTCATTTTGGCGATCCCGGATCAGGATACCTGTTTTGAGGAGAAAAAGATGCTCGCTATTGAAAAACAAATCGGGGAAAACGAACTGTTTCTGAAGCTTTCAGGCCGTCTGGATTCGCTGACAGCTGAAAGCCTGGAAGATGAACTGGCGGCTGATCTGCAGGATATTACTGCCGTCACGATGGATTTTGAACAGCTTGAATATGTTTCTTCCGCGGGGCTGCGGGTGCTGCTGAATCTGCAGCAGCGTCTGGGGGATCAGGGTACGGTAAAACTTCTTCATGTAAATGAGGATATCATGTCTGTTCTTCAGATGACGGGGTTTGATGCGATCCTTCAGATCGAATAGAGAAGGGGATATGGACTGCTGTTTTTGCCCGGAGAACGATTTCAGCGGCAGTTTGCAGCGGGTATTGGTACGTAAAGGCAGGGGGAATATATGCAGCTAAACTATAATGTTGAAAATGATGTATTGACGATCGGACTGGAAGGTCACATTGACTCCCTGAACGCTTCCGATGTGGAGGATTCGATCCGTGCAATCCGGAAAGACCGGGAAAACCTGCCTGTCGTGCTGGACTGCGCGGGCCTTGAATATATTTCCAGTGCGGGGCTGCGGGTGATCCTGCGCCTGCTTCAGGAATCAGAAGGCACCAAAATGGTCAATGTCTCGGGCGAGGTCTATGAAGTGCTTGAGATGACAGGTTTTACGGAAATGATGCCGGTCAGCAAGGCTTACCGCGTGATCGATGTGGAGGGATGTGAGGTCATCGGGCAGGGTGCCAACGGAAAGATTTACCGGATCGACCGGGATACGATCGTCAAAGTATTCCTGAATCCGGATTCTCTTCCGGAGATCCAGCGAGAAAGGGAACTGGCGCGGACCGCGTTTGTGTCCGGTGTCCCGACCGCGATCCCGTATGATGTCGTCCGTATCAAAAGTGGAGGGTACGGTTCGGTGTTTGAGCTGCTGAACGCGAAGACCTTTGCCCAGCTCCTCAAAGACGGTGCTCCGATGGATGAAGTCGTAAAGAAAAGCATTGACCTGCTGAAGATCATTCACGGTACGGCCGTAAAACCCGGCTCCATGCCGAATATGAAAGAGACCGCCCTGAACTGGGCGGATTTCCTGAAGGACTATCTGCCCGCGGAGCTTTTCGGAAAACTGCATGATCTCGTCGCTGCTGTTCCGGAAACCCTGTATATGGTCCATGGAGATTATCATCTTAAGAACGTTATGCTCCAGAATGGGGAAAGCCTGCTGATCGATATGGATACGCTTTGTTATGGGCATCCGGTTTTTGAGCTGGCGAGTATGTTCAATGCCTACCGCGGTTACGGCCAAACCGATCACAGCATCACATTGAACTTCCTCGGCCTGCCATATGAAACCGCCGGGGAGATCTGGGACAAATCGCTGCATATGTACCTGGATGGCTTCGATGAGGACGGGATCCGGGCCGTGTCGGAAAAGGCGCAGGTCATCGGTTATACCCGTATGATGCGCCGTTCGATCCGCAGAAACGGACTGAATACGGAAGCCGGCAGGATCGAGATCGAAAACTGCCGCCGTCACCTTGAGGATCTGCTGCCGCGTATTGATTCGCTCACTTTTTAATAGATATCGCACCTGTACATAACAAACTCGGGAGGGCTTGTATGAAGATCAACCGCGCGAAACTTTTGTTCGCTTTTCTGATCCTTTTCCTGCTGCTCGGCCTTATGTTTTATCTGATCTATACCGCCGGCTCTGTTTCATTCAATCAGCGCATTACGGTACGCAACCGGATCAAATCAGACAGTATCATCCAATCGCTTCATCAGCTCGAATCCGAAATTGATGGTTCCGATAAAAGAACGGAAGAAAAGCTTTCTGCGGGGATCGATATCATGCTGAGCGCTGTGCGTGCTTTGATCGATGAAAATGGCGTTTATACGGGCCCCCGTGTCTTTTCGGATTGCATGATCCTTCAGACTGAAGGAGACCGTGTCCTTTTCCCGGATCAGTTTTCGGACGATTTTGATTACGATGCTTTTTACAAGAACCTGGACTTCTATGAAGTTCCGGATGAAAAATTGGACCCTGCTCCGATCGACCGAGCGTATCTGGAGCAGGAATCGACGCTGATGCCGGCCTATCATTCAGCAAATTATCCCGGTGAAGATAATCTCTCCTTTATTACGGTCAGAAGAGCGGCTGATGATCTCTGGTATCTGGATGTGGTCAGTGAAGAGGAATATTATGAAATTCTGTCAGATCGGACGGATATGCTGGATTCGATCAACGATCTTGAAAGATCCTATAACTGTTTCATCCTGCTTTTTTCACCAGAGCAGGACGGGATGGATTT
>CADBKS010000071.1:12584-14448 GCA_902795255.1 uncultured Chloroflexota bacterium | reverse complement strand
AGCTCCTGCTCCGCATCTTAAAAGGCGTGGGCTTCGCCCACACCATACGGAGCAGGTTTCTCACTTTCGACTGCCATGTGCATATCTAAGTGAGCTCATATAGTAGAAGAAAATGGAGCTGCCTGAAAAAGTATGGAAAAACATCCGGTCATTCTGATCATGACGGATCAGCAGCGGGCGGACACGATGCACTATATCGATCCGGCGTCGCCCTGTGTCACGCCGCATCTCGACGCGCTTGCCAGTGACAGCGTCTGTTTTACGAACGCGTATACGAACGCGCCGGTCTGTACACCGGCGCGTTCGTGCCTGCATACAGGCCTTTATCCAAGCGTGACCGGGATGAGCACGAATATCTATCAGCCCGGCTGCGTCACACACGAGATCGCAGACGCGCCGTACCTCTTGAGCCGGCGCCTCGGTCAGGCGGGATATCGCTGCGGATATACAGGAAAATGGCATTTGGGGCTCGGTAAAGACAAGACGGCAAGCCGTGAAGGACGCAGTCTTCTGAAAAGACGGGAGAAGGGCTTTATGGGCGCTGACGCGTATCTGAACTACGGAACGCTCCCGGGCACCGTTGGCTTTACCGGAGATGACTTCCCCGGTCATGGAAACGGCGGGGACGAAACGGATCTGTTCCTTGACTGGCTCCGTGAAAACGGCAGAACATATGAAAAGGTGAACGTGTACGGCGGCAGACGGCCCGGCGATCACGCGCACGGTTCGGAGATCGTCTCCGGTGAGAACACGACGGTTCAGTTCTTTCTCGCGGAGCGCGCGAAAAAGATCCTTTCGGAGATATCCGACAGTCCGTTCTTTCTCTGTGTCAACTACTGGGGCCCGCATGAGCCCTATAACGCCCTGAAAGAGGATTATGACCTGTATCGGGATATGCAGATCCCGCCGTGGAGAAGCTTTACATCCTCTAAGGCGGTCGAGAACAAGCTGCACCGTCTTGTGCAGCGCCCCGAACAGGACTGGGCGTTTTTTGAGAACAATCTGCGTCATTATTATGCCCTGCTCACGGGAATCGACCGTTCGATCGGGTACCTGATCGAAGAACTGAAGAAAAAAGGGCTCTATGACGAGAGTTATATCATCTTCATGGCGGACCACGGCGACTCGCAGGGCTGTCACAACGGTATGGAGAACAAATCCGGACATATGTATCAGGAGACGACGCGGATCCCGCTCATGATCAAGCCGCCGAAAGGGGTGCCTGCCGGGATCCGGGACTGTCTCGCGTCAACAGTCGATATCTACGCAACGATCCTGGATATCGCCGGATTCAGCGAGAGCGCGTTCCAGGCGGGACACTCCCTGCTGCCGGTTTTGCACGATCCGGACGCAAAGGCGCGTGATCATGTCGTCTGCGAATGTGTCAGTGCATTCCCGCTCATTGCGGATCAGCGGATGTACCGGGAAGGACGCTGGAAATACGTGTTCAACTCCGGAGGGAGCGACGAACTCTATGATCTGGAGGCTGATCCGTACGAGATGAACGATCTCATAGAAGATCCGAAGCATGCAGCTGACCTGAAGACACTGCAGGAAGGACTCGCGAAGGCGATGTACAGCCACGGGGACGGCGCGGCGCCCTGGTTCTGCAAAATGAACCATCTTTTCGACTGGGAACTGTAAACGGAGAATAGAAAATGCGGAGATCTGCAATATAAATGTTCGCAGGGTGATCCCCGTGCCGGAAAAAGTCGAAGGAGGAAGAAAATGAAACAGAAGAACGTATTGCTGCTGTTTTCCGACCAGCACAGAGGAGACTGGCTTCCCGGGGCAAACGGAGTGCAGGGCCTTGATATGCCGAACCTGCTTTCCCTTTCGGAAGAGGGGTTCACGTTTACAAACT
>CADBKS010000071.1:0-12552 GCA_902795255.1 uncultured Chloroflexota bacterium | reverse complement strand
CCGGTTCTGCATGCCGACGGACAGGGAAACGGTTTACTCTCTTATTCGGGACAGGGGGTTCCTTGTCGGAAGCGCCGGTAAGCTCGATCTGCACAAACCTTGCCTTTACTGGAGCGAAAGCGGTTGGCTGCCGCAGCTCGGCAGGATCGGATTTACCGACGCAGTTGACAGCGAAGGAAAATGGGATACGCTCTGGGCGTCATACAATGAGGCGAACGGACCTTACGGTGCATATCTCAGAACAAACGGCCTCATGGGGGAATACGCAAGGGACTATACGAGCCGTTTTTTCGATCCCATGATAACAGCCCCAACCTCACTTCCGGACGAAGCATATGCTGACAACTGGGTCACGGACACGGCGCTGGGGATCCTGGACAGGTTTTACGCATCAGGACAGCCCTGGTTCATGACGGTGAACTTCTCCGGTCCGCATGATCCGTGGGACATCACGGAGTCTATGGCGGAGGAGGCGGATGCCTTTGATCCCCCGCTGGACGGCGGATGCGGAATGGATCCCGGGCTGCTGAAGAATGTCAGGAAAAATTACGGGGAGATGCTGAAAAACATTGACCGAAATATCGGCAAGGTTCTCGATTCGCTCCGGAGAAGCGGGCAGTACGGCGATACGCTGATCATCTACAGCGCCGATCACGGTGAGATGCTTGGCGACCGGGGACAGTATTACAAAAGCAAGCCCTACAGGGCATCGGTCCACATTCCGCTGATCCTGTCCGGGCCCGGCATTTTACACGGAGAAAGAACAGATACGCCGGTACAGCTGCAGGACGTATCTGCCTCCATCGCCGAATGGTGCGGCGCGGCTCTTCCGAAAGATCGGGATGGAAGGTCACTTCTGGGGATCGCCGTGGGAAGGGATACTTCGCCGGTCCGGAACTGTCAGATCTCGAAACTGTCCAGATCCGTCATGACCAATGACAGCTTCCGCGGATATGAGGAATATTCGGCATATGAGAAGACCATGTCAGACAGGACCTTTTTCAGCGGGATCTGCCGGGATCTTGGTATTCCGTGGAAGGAGATCCCGCCCGTCAATCGGGAAAATGTATCGGACTGGGCGTGCCTGATCACGGAGGAGTATAAACTTATACTGTACGCGGACGGAAGAAAGGAACTGTACCGGACGGACGACAAATTTGAACAGGATGACCTGTCCGGAAACGAGCCGGAACTTGCCGGACAGCTCGAAAAGCGGTATCATCTAAGGGTGTTCCGCGGTGAAACTATTTGAATCTCCTGGAGGTAGAATATGCTCTCAAAAGAACTGAAACAGCTTGCGATGCGGTATCAGCCGATCATCATGAAAGACAAGAATGAACCGATTCCTGTCCGGTACATTGGGATCACCGTTTTCGACGGACCGAAAGCTTCCGTTACGTTCCCGAATTTTAAAATCGATCCCGGACAGTACGGATGGAAAATGCTGATCGAATACGCGGTCTACATGGATTACGATATCCAGCACCTGTATGAGCTCGAGCATATGTGGGTCGCGGTCGGGGAGGACGAAACGGTGAAAGACTGCCTGTGCAGCTATCATGGGATGCTGATGCGCGCGTCAGGGATCCCGGATCTGTACCGGACGGAAAACGGGCTGCCGGTCCTTTACATGCAGCCTGGCAAACACGCGTTCATGCCGGATCCGAAACTGTTCGGCCTGCATGTACAGAAGGACACCTGCTGCCGGGAACTGGCGGGCGGCGGGCTTCTTATTCCGCCTATGCTGCGGGATAAAATGAGCACGACCCGGGAACAGGACGAAATGATCCGCACCTATATCCGGAAACATTTCTCGTTCACACCGGCGTGGGAGTTCGAGCCGATGGAACCTTTGAATGAGGACCTGTATGTCACCGCAGAGGAACTGCTGGGAATGATCCCCCGGCTTGTGAAAGAGCAGCTGGAGATCATCCGCCGGGATGTGTGTGAGGCATAAAAACCTGCCGGTCAGCGTCCCGGGGCTTATTCGGACTGATCCATGACCCACTGCCAGCATGACGGCACACAGGCATATAAACAAACCACCGGCAGCGCCGGTGGTTTGTTTTGATATTTTACGGTTATCGTTACTGACGTTCGATGATCAGCTGCGCGAGCTCCTCGACGGTGTCGAACGTGTCTGCGTTCAGTTCAAAATCTTCGATCCGTACGCCGTATTCTTCTTCGACGATCAAGGCGAGATCCACGAGGTTGAATGAGTCCAGCAGTCCGCTGCTGATGAGCGGTTCGGTCGGTTCCAGCTGCATTTTCGGATCTTTCAGCAGGTTTTTTGTGATCTTTTTGGTCAATAGATCAATAATATCGTCCATGGTTTAAATTTTCCTTTACCGGGCATTTATAAAAGTTCTTCGATTGCGTTTTGCAGCTTTTCAAGGACCTGCAGTGCGGTGAGGTTCCGATATGCCCATGCGGAACCCCAGCAGTTCGGGTCTGAAAAGTAGTTGCTGTAAAAAGTCAGGTGGATGCCATCCTCCTGAAGGCCGTGGTTTTCCAGATGCTGGACCGCGGCCCAGAAATTCCAGAGCGGCAGGTCGTATTCTTCTGCCAGGTCGGCAATATCCTGGTTGATCGAGAAGTTTCCTTCCACGTTATCCGCCTTCAGCATCAGGATCGGCAGCCGGTTCTGTGCGAGTGTCATTTCAATGATCTGCCGCAGGTTATCCTTGAAGACCGGCGGGTTGTAGCCGTCATTGGTTCCCAGTGAGATGAGAACGGCCAGCGGATTATGGATGCGGTACTCACAGGTGAGCGGAAGCTCATCGTACCTGCAGACGGAATAATCCAGCCAGAATGTGGAAAGCACGGATGCGGCGGAAAAACCGGGCGTAGCGGTCAGGCTCCGGCGTCCGAAGGATCCCCGGAAAAAGTCCAGCACCGGACGGAGCGATTCATAATCGCCCAGGTCGTAGTAGATCTGTTCCCGGTCATAGTCCTGAAGGTACCAGGCGGTGCTGGTATCGCAGTCCCCGACCTTTGAAAAAGCGTGCGGATCGTTTCCGGCGGCGATGCCGGCCCGCAGGATCTCAATGGCATGATCCGAGAACTCCGGAAGCACCGGGGCATTCTGCCAGGTCCTCCCGTAATCTGCCGGCGACTGCGCCTGCGCGCTTCCGCTTACCGCGGGGAAGACCGCCGTCAGGATCAGGATGAGGATCAGGTATGAAAACAGCTTCGGAAACTGTTCTTCCGGCTGTCTGAAAGCGTCAGTTCGTTTGTTCTGTTGTTGATGGTCCATTGTTCAGTATTGTCCCGATCTTCTCCAGTGTCAGGCCGGCCAGATATGAGGCGCCGGCCGCATCGTAATGGATGGCACTGTTGGTGAAATTTTCAGTTTCCAGAACGTTCCACAGGTCGAGAAGGTTCCAGCCTTCTTCGCCCGCACGCCGGACGAGCGACTCATGCCAGCTGTCATAGGCGGCCCGCGGATAGTAATAATTATAGCGGATTTCCGAGTTTTCTCCGGTGCTGATCAGCATCGGTTCGTTGATGATCAGTACGGGGGTGTCTCCGGCAAGGCGGATGCCTTTTTCCAGAATATCCCAGGACAGGGCTTCATCGGGCAGGGCTCCTTCGTAACCGTGGTAGGTGTTGTCGGCTTCCAGGTCGGTTTGCGGGGCGGGATAGTCCTCCGGGTAATCCTGGTCGATCCCGGTCCCGGCCCACATCAGTCCGTAAAGCTGCAGCCGGAGCCAGTCCGCGGCCTGACGCCGCTGTCCCCAGAGGGAACGGCTCAGAACATCCTGAGCCGGTGCCGCTTCGCTGTCCGGGAAGAGCTGCCGGTATTCGTCATAATTCGCAAGGACCAGTTCGTTGTCGGACTGTTTATCTTTCGGAAAAGATTCCATCGTCATCGGCCAGAGGATCAGGTCCGGGCTGAACTGCAGCGCACGGTTCAGGATCATGGTATCTTTCGAGAGCGAAAGCGTTGGGTAGGCAAGGTTATAGCAGGCGACTGTCCGTCCGTCGGAGAGCTGCCTGCCGTTCAGCTGTCCGCACAGGGTCTCTTCCGGACGCAGGAGCGTTCCCCAGGAGGAGGAGTCCCCGATCGTGATCAAGCGTAGTGTGTTCGGGGCTTCGGTGCGGGCAGCGCTGATCTTGTGGGAGGCCATGGCTGCGTCCAGGCTTCCGATGCTGAAGTTGTAGGCTGTTCGGGGACTTTCACCGAAGGGCAGACGTTCCCGGCCGGGGAAGATGATGTTGTAAAGGCTGACGCGGTTCAGACCGCGGAGCGGCTGGACCAGCTGCCAGATCCCCACAAGCAGCAATAAGATCAGCAGGGGTTTGAGCAGGAGTGTGAGATTTTTCTTCATCCGAAAAGCCTCCCGAAGAAGCGCAGCGCGCCAGCAAAATCAAGCACGACGAACCACACCCAGCCGAGACTGACATAAAGGATGGTCAGTGCGGTCGAAAAAACGGTGTAAACCTTTTGGAACGCGGCGCTGCGCTCGCGCAGCAGGGCGCCGGTCCGGCGGGAGTACAGCTGATGGATGAACAGACCGATGCCGTGCCATAAGCCCCAGATCACAAAGTTCACGCTGACGCCGTGCCAGAGCCCGATCAGCAGCATCGTGGTGAGCTGCGTGATCAGGATGATCAGCCACTGCGGCAGCGGATGTTCGCGTTTGGACCGCAGCGAACGGGTCAGCGGGTTGAAAACATAGCTGCGGATCCACTGCGTCAGTGTCATATGCCAGCTGCTCCAGAATTTGGTGAGGTCTCCCTTCAGATACGGATGGTCAAAGTTTTTCGGGAGACGGATCCCGAAAAGGATCCCGAGTCCGACCGCGATCTCGCTGTAGCCGGAAAAGTCAAAGAAGATCTGGAGCGAATAGGCAAAAAGCGCTGCCCAGGCCCAGCCGGTCCGGATGAACTGGCCGGCATTCTGTGCGGAAAGCGCCATTTTTGAAAGCGCGTCGGCAAGAATAAATTTGTGAAAGAGTCCGAGTGCGATCTGCCCGAAACCCTCTTTCAGGTCCTCAGCGGTTCCGTTTTTCGGCCCCGCGGCATATTCTTTTGTAAAACGGTCCCAGCGGTCGATCGGCCCGGCCGAAAGCGCGGGCGGAAAACAGACGTAGATCAGAAACTCCCCGATGCTGAGGTCCGCCTTTCGGCCTTTGAGTGTGTCGATCAGGACCGAGAGCAGACGGAAAGCAATATAGGAAAAACCGAACCAGCGCAGATCGGTGCCGAGCGCCATGGTTTGATCCTGTCCGGAAAATCCGCGGGCGATGCGGCTGGCTTCGAGCGAAAGGGCCGGCGTTTTCAGAATGACCAGGACGGCAAGGATCAGTATGATGCAGATCCGTTTCGGCCACCGGCTGCCGCGGCAGCTGAGCAGGTTCAGCAGTGCGCACAGGACAGCGGAGGCAGCAAGCAGCGGCAGGATCCGGAGAAGCTGCGGGGGACGCGACGCGGTAATGATCCCGCTGTAGCTGAAGAAGCGGGTCGCGGCGATCAGCAGGACTGTAATGAGGATGAGCCCGGATTCAATGAGGTTCTGTTTTGTCTTCAGGGAGCGCTGCGTGCTGAAGGAGGCGTAAACACAGCCGGTCAGGGCGGCAGTCAGGAGCGGGAGGGTGAACCCCATATCCCGGATCGGGACTGCCGGCTGGAAGACGAAAAGAAACGCCGTGCTGCAGATGATCATCGCGGCATGGCGTACCTGCTTCAGCGGAACAAGGCGCAGAAGGATCAGCAGGGCTGCGAGCAGAAAAATATCAGGCAGCTGCATTCAGAATCCCTGGTAGATCCACGTCGGAGCGTCATCGGCGGTAATAATGATCAGACCGATGATCAGCAGTGCCAGAAGCAGAGCGGTGAGCGTGTCTTTCGAAAAAATCTTGCGCATAGGATCAGTATCCGCAGACCCGCCATTCACCCTGTTCTTTGATCACTTTGTAGTTTTTCCCTTCCGCGGAAAAGTTCTGTACTTCGGCACCGTAGGAAGCAGCGATCGACCCCTTGCAGGTCACGACTGCCTGATCGGACCCCTCTTCGACGACGGAACAGGAAAAATCCTTGAGCTCTGATTTCACGCCCATGAAAGCATCCACTTCCCGGAGCGCGTCCTTTTCCCAGTCCGCGCAGGCGATCGAACCGATCTGGTCCCGGTTCTGCGTCACGATGGCGTTATAGAAAGCTTCCACCGGTTTGACCGGGCCTGAAGCATCTTTTTTCGGTGCCGAGCATGCAGTCAGGATAACAAGGACAAGTGCAGCCAGCAGTGTCACTGTAAATCGTTTCATTTTCTCTCTCCGATAATTGTTTTGATTCCTGAATGCGCTTTTCAGATGAAAAACGCTTTGACGAACCCCTGTTTCTGATCCAGTTCGATGGTCAGACTTTTGGAACCGTACCAGTCCCGTGTGGAAAGGATGCGCACGCAGTTTTTGAACTTCGCCGGGACATCCACCCAGTTTTCGGTAAGGTCTTTGCTGTCCGTGAAGAAGGATGCGTCGATATCCTCCGTCTTGTCGGCATTGGTGATGATCGAATAGATCCCGGTTTCCGAAAGGGACTGGAAAAACCGGCACCCGCAGAACGGGTCCGAGATCAGCTGTTCCGTCAGGCCGCTCAGTTCGACCAGGGCTTTGGCGTTGGTCACCTGCCGGTATTCCGTCGGGATCCCGTGGTTCTCCATCGTTCCCCAGCGGGCGGCACCGACGAATATGAAGTTCTCGCGTTTCAGTTTCTGGTTGATCTCTCCCAGCAGTTCACAGAATTCCAGTTTGGTTTTGCCGTAAAGCCGCTGGTAGTATGCCGGATCGACATATACAACGTGGGAAATATCCCGGATCACACCGTTTCCGGCAAACAGGTCCGAGCTGAAAAGCATGCGGCGGTCCCGGGATGCGGAAGGCGGAAGGACCAGGTTCCGGCTTTCCGGCAGGGCTGCCGGGCGGCAGTTATGGATCTGGATCCTGAAATTGATATCATGCGGGCCCGCCAGGTCGATCTGCGCGGTGAACTCCACCAGCACCGGCGTGCCGTATACACGCTCCAGTGTGTGCAGGATATCCCGCATCTGACGGGTGAAATCCGTCTTGCGGATCAGACCGTCGCAGGTGACATTGTATACATCGGTGTCCTCGCCGCGCTGCATGGAGGCGAAACCGTCGTCCGTGCTTTTCTGCGCGACCAGATATAATGCGGGGTACTTGCTGGAGAGCACGTCCTGGACATCATGGACTTCAGGCTGATTTGTTTTGAAATTCAGGACCTGGATATTCTGCTGTGTCAGGTTCAGCTCATCGGCCGTGAATGTTGTATGGCGGCGGTTCGGTTCCGACAGCTCAATGATATGGGCGTAATCATCGCCGGTGCGTCTGGTGGCGCGGTTCCCCATCCCCACGACAAAGCGCAGGAACCCCTCATCCTTCGGACTGTCATGACGCCATTTGAACGGGCTTTGGGAAGATCCGATACCGGAAATATCCGGGAAGAAGAAGGCTCCGTAACTGTGTCCCGGCACCTTCTGGATCAGGATCGCCATTTCTTCCGTATAGTCGACCAGTCCGTTTTTCTGCCGGTAGATCAGGGCGTTCGGGTTAAAGGTGCTGACGTAGATCGAGCGGATGGCGTTCATCAGTGCTTCGAGATTTTCCTGCGGCGTACCCTGGTTGGCAAGGGAAATGCTGTGGTACATGCTGTTGAAAGGATGTGTGAAGCTGTCTTCCAGTTTGCTGGAGGAGCGGACGATGAACGGTGCCCCGTTGAAGCTTTTCAGGACCTCTTTCAGGCTGTCAACGATCTCGCGCGGCAGTTCCGCTTTGGCAAAGTCAGCCTCCAGCTTCGGGTAATCCTTCCAGAGCTGGGTGCCGTCCTTGTATTTCTGATCATAATAGCCCATCAGGTTGTTCATCATCATAAAGTTGTAGAATTCATCCGTGCCGATAAAGATCGATTCGATATCGCCGACGGCACGGCGGATGTCCGCATCTTCCGAATTGTGCAGGATACGGTTGGCAAGCAGCATTTCCGCCGCCTTGCTGCCGATCAGACCGTGCCCGATCCTTCTGCGGTTGATCTCCAGCAGGTCATGGATGCTGAAAACCTCTTTGGCGACCGTGATATACGGGATCTTGTTGCTCAGCAGCTTCCGGATCAATGTGACCTTGGCGGACATCAGCTGCGGTTTGTAGGCCTCCCGTTCGGGAGACGGAAGATGTTCGATCGCCAGCGCCTGCTCAAAGATCGTTTCGATCGTCGCGTGCTGGATGTTGTGCCACATGAAGGAGGGCGTTCCCGAAGCGGGATCTTTCAGGATGCCTTCCAGGATCATGTTGAAAATATCCAGTGAATAGCGGTGCGCGAATTCCTGCTGGATCATCATGCTCTGGACGCGCGCGAGACGCTTTTCCCAGATCAGCGGTGCTTCCTGGGCAAAGGGATTCTGCAGCCCTTCCCTTTTCTGGGTCAGGAGCGCAAAATCGCGGACTTTTTCGGTAAAGGATGAAACGGAAATATAACCGTCCTGGACAAGACGGTTATACATTTCGTTTTCAATTTTTTCTGATAATATCGGGTATTGAGACAGCGTTGACTGTATCGTCAGCAGTACGTTTGGGTTGTAATCCTGGTGCGTCATAGGAATAAATACGTCCCGTTGTAATAATTTTCAGCTTCAGGCAAAGTGCATCGGCATGATCACATATTTGTAGTCGACCTGATCATCCACCGGGGTGATCATTGCGGGCGACATGGTCGCGTTGGTGCGGAGAGAAACGTTCGGTGCGTCGATCACGTCAAGGACATCCTTGAGGTAGCGGACGTTGAAGGCGATCTGGATATCTTCGCCCTGCGCGTTGGCCTCAATGACGTTTTCCTGGGAACCGCCGCTCTGCTCCGCCTGGGTCATGATAATGATCTTTGCAATATCATCATCCGAAATGCGGATGTTCATTTTGATCAGGTTCTTGTTCTCACGGGCAATAACGCCTGCCTGGTTGCACGCGCTCTGCAGTGCCGCAGTGGAGACCACTGTTGTCGTTTTGAACGATGTGGGGATGATCGCTTCGTAATTGATGAATTCACCGGCGATCAGGGAGGAAATGAGTTCTGCATTTTCCAGGTGGAAGATGACCTGACTCTTTTCCCCGCAGAATGCCATATGGACGATCTTGTCGTTGGCATTGGTGATGCGAGCCAGTTCGCGGAGCGCGCTGGCGGGGATGATCGCGGAGACAGGGGCCGGCAGGCCTTCTTTGAGGATGATCTTTTTGATGGCGATCCGGTAGCCGTCGGTTGCGGCCATTGCCAGAACGTTGTCGTTCACACTCATTTTGACACCGTGCAGGACCGGCCGGTTGTCATCTACGGCAGCCGCGAAGGACACCTGCTGGATCATCTTCTTCATTTCCGGCATTTCAAACGGGACGCCTTCTGCTTCGTCGTATTCCGGCATGGGCGGGAATTCGCTTGCTTCGATCCCGCGGATCTCCGTGACGAGTTTCTGGCAGCGGACCGTGACCGTCTGGTTCATTTCGTTGAGCACCAGGTTGACGGTGTCTGCGGGCATCGTGTTGACAAGATCCGTGAACATCTTCGCGGGGACGGTGATGGAGCCTTCCTGTTCGATCTGTGCCGGGATCCAGTAACGCAGCCCGAGCTCAAGATTGGTGGCGGAGAGGCAGATCCGGTCTTCTTCGGTGCTGATCAGAATGTTTTCGAGAATCGTAAGCGTACTTCGGCTGGATACAGCATGTGAAACGATGCTGAGTGCTTGTGCAAGGTTCGGTTGTGATACAGAAATGTTCATAGTGTCCCCCGTATGAATCTTTTTTTACCACTTTTATTATAGCCGAAAAATCCTGTGGGCAAATAAAAAGCATTATTCTGAAGAAAACTCCCGATATTGCGCCAAATAAGTTTATAATTTTTAATATGGATAATTATGAAAACCGATTGGCTACCGAGCAGGAGATCGTGCTTTATACGATCCCGTGCGGGGAGGTTTCCTCCCGCTGGCTGGACTGGCAGGAATTTGACCGCGGCCCCGGGATTTTCCGCATTCCCGAGGGGTATTATCTTGGCGTGCGCGCGCAGGGCCTTCATGACGCGGAGATCCGGAAACTCGCTGAGGAACTTCAGCCGGCGGAATGTCTCCGCTATCTGAATCTCACGGAGAACCGCGGGATATCCGGTGACGGAATGGCTGCGGTCGCTAAACTCCGGCAGCTCCGTTATCTGAATATCGGTGCCTGCGATCTGAATAATCAGGCAATGGCCTTTCTGCCCGCTCTGGTGAACCTGGAATATCTGAACCTGAGTTACTGTAACCGGATCACGGAAAAGACCGCTGTCTATGTGCAGAAACTGCCGAAACTGAAGTATCTGGATCTTCAGGGCTGCATCAAGATCAATACCGGCGGACTGAAAAAGTTCGAGAAGAAAGGGCTGACGATCTATAAACCATAGGATCTGTCCGAAGGGGGCCTTTTGCAATGAGTGAAAATATGACGCAGCAGACCGAGACACGCACGCGCGCCCGCAGGGCGGATGCCTTTCTGGCTGTGATCGTGGACTCCCTGACCAGTATGTTCAATAACAACCCCGGTCAGGCTGCGGCATCCATCGCTTATTACTTCCTCTTCTCGGTTTTTCCCCTGTTCCTTTTTGTCGTCATCATCCTCAGTTACTTCCTGGATATCAATTACATCCAGGAGCAGCTGATCCATTTCGTCCAGGAAATGATCCCCGGTGCGGAAGTGCTGATCACCGAAAACCTGCAGAGCCTGCTGGCCAACCGCGGTTCCAACTCGATCATGGCGACCGTTTCTCTTCTCTGGTCCGGCTCGGGGATGATCAGCAGTCTGATCTCCAATGTTCAGCGTGCGTTCCCGGAGACGAACCGGCGCGGATATTTTATCAACCGTGCGCTGGCGATCGTTTTCATCATCCTCGCGATCCTGCTGATCGCCGGGATGATGGTGTTTTCCATAGTGTTCAACGTTTCCGATGCGCTGGCCTTTTTCAATATCAAGCTGACACGGTCGATCCAGATCGTGATCAATATTTTTTCCGGATATGTGATCCCGATCCTTTTCCTGTACATTGCGGCGTTTGTGCTGTATTATATGGTCCCTACGGCCAAGGTCGACCGCGGTGCGGCACGCCTTTCAGCCTTTCTTTTCGCGGTGATCTGGCGGGTCTTCACTTATTTCTTCGGGTCTTATGTTCTGAGCCCGATGAACCGTTATGACCTGGTGTACGGCTCGGTCACGGTGATCGCGCTGCTCCTGCTTTATATATACTTTTCAGCCTTTATTATTCTTTATTTCGCTCATCTGACCGGCGCGATCACGCATTACCGCCACCGCCGGGAAGGCCTGCTGGCATCCGCACCGATCAATCCGAACCCGATCCAGCCGAAGCAGCCGGTCCGGGGCAGGAAACGAAATAAGAACAGCCAGAACAATACCCGGACACTGAGCGACCCGGTCGTGCTGGACCCGAATGTGGGGGCAAAACCAAAACCTACGGTCTGGAAGCAGATCTGGGAGATCATTGTCGGGCTGTTCCGCTGGAAATAAATGATGTCTGCGGCTGTTGCCTGCCGCAGCACTTTGATTTGAATAAAAAATGTCTTTAGATGAGGTGATCGATGACTGAAGCATATGAATACGGCGAAGACGATTTTGAGGATGAGATCCCTGATGAAGAAGACCGGATCCGCATGGAGATCCTGGAAGCAGAGACCAATGAAGTCTGGCTGGAAGAGCCCGGTGATGAGGATGATGAGCCGCAGATGCCGCCTAATCCGCTTTTCGGGCTGCTGTCTGCTGCCGGCGGAATGAATATCCCCGGGATCAAACCGGACAGTCCGAAGAATGAGGAATAAACGATGAAGATCCTGAATACCGAAAAAAAATATACCGGACATGTTTTTGAGATCGAAAAGGTTTTTGCCGAGCTCCCCGACGGAAGGACCCGCTATTATGACCTGGTCCGGCATGCGCCGGCGGTCGTGATCGTCCCGGTGACGGATGCCGGGAAGATCCTCTTTGTGCGCCAGTACCGTCTCGGCGCGGGCAGCGAAATGCTTGAACTTCCCGCCGGCCTGATCAATGCCGGGGAAGATCCGGACCCTGCCGCGGAACGGGAGCTGCAAGAGGAAACAGGCTACGAAGGCACGCTGACCCCGCTCGGCGGGTTTTACGCTTCAGCCGGCTACTGCGACGAATATCTGCATATCTATCTGGCACGGGGCCTTAAATGGAACCCGCTCCCGCAGGATGATGACGAATTCCTGTCCTGCATTTCAATGTCTGTTGAAGACGCGTATCATGCGGTCGAAAACGGGGAGATGAATGACTCCAAAACGATCGCCGCGCTGATGATGGCACAGAAATACATCCGGAAAGGCTGATTTTTCTTTGGAAACCAGCCGGCAGACTTTCGGCCGCAGGGGGGAACAGGAAGCAGCGGACCGGGCCATCCGGCGCGGATACAAGGTGCTGGAACGGAATTACCGGACGCCGTACGGTGAGATCGACCTGATCCTTCTCAGTCCGGAAAATGAGATCGTGTTTA
>CADBKS010000070.1 GCA_902795255.1 uncultured Chloroflexota bacterium | reverse complement strand
AAGACCTTCTCCATGGGCGAAGCGCATGAAAAGCGCTTCTACATCGAAGCCCAGCAGATCCTGGAGTGAGAAGAGTTCAGAGTTCAGAGGTAAAGGTAACTTCCACAAAATGTGGGAGAGCCATATTACGAACTAAGGGTAAACAAATACAGATTGTCCCCGGCTAATAAAACCAGGCGCGGCAAGCAAGCTTATGCAAACACACGAGCAATCGTGCCGCGCCCTGCGAAGCACTCACTTCTGATTGCCATGAATACAACGAAGTAAGCGATTATAGTTGATATAACAATGACCGAAAACAGCCGCGTTTCCGCGGCTGTTTTCGGTTTATTGGGTCCGGCGGGACTGCCGGTATGAATTTCCTGTATTGGATCGGTTTGGGAATGCCCCCGGACGCTCAGTCGACGAATTCGATGAAGGCCTGGTTGGCTACCATTACTTTATCCGGGGAAAGCAGCAGCGTGCCGTCTTCCGTCCACCGCACCAGGTCCTTCCGTTCCAGCCGGCGCAGTTCCCGGTGAAATACGGTCCGCATCTCTTCGCCGAAACGCGCACGGAAACGCTCCTCGCTGATCCCCGTCCGCAGCATGCGCAGACCCAGCATCATCACGTCCTGCATCTCCGTCCGGCGGTCCTGCGGTATGATCTCTGCGGCTGCCGGGAAGCGGCCTTCCGCGCTGTCCATTTTTTCGATATATTCCCCGATCCCCGAAACATTGCGGATCCGCCGGGCACCGATCCAGCCGTGGGCACCGGCGCCGAAACCGTAATAAGGTCGTACGTACCAGTACTGTTTGTTGTGCCGGCTCTCCGAGGCCTCATCCGCGGCCCAGTTGGAGATCTCATAATGCCGGAAGCCCTGTTCCGCGAGAAATGCCGCGGCTTCGTCATACATCCCGACCGTGAGTTCCTCATCCGGCAGGCTCAGTTTTCCCGCTTCCAGCTGCCGCCGGAGCGCGCTGCCTTCCTCAACGCTCAGCGCGTAAAGCGAGATGTGCCGCACGTCCATTTCCGCGGCAGCCCGCAGCGAGATCCGCCATTTTTCAATCGTCTGCTCCGGATAGCCGTAGATCAGGTCCAGGCTGAGGTTCCCGATCCCGGCCTGCCGCAGGGTCCGCACCGCTTCGGCAGTCTGTTCGGGGGTATGCCGGCGTCCCATCCGCCGGAGTTCTTCCGGTACGGCGGACTGCATGCCGAGACTCACACGGTTGATCCCGAGGTCTGAAAGTCCCGCGGCATATGCCGCCGTCACGTCACAGGGGTTGCACTCAAACGTGACCTCCGCATCCGAATCCACCGTGAAAGTCTCCCGGACAGCATCCATGACCGCTGAAACATCCGGGATCCCGAGCCGTGAGGGAGTGCCGCCCCCGAAATAGATGCTGTGGACCGGCGCGGCCGCATAAGGTTCCTGCAGCCGGATCTCACGGCACAGCGCGCCGATATAATCCGGGATCAGCTGTTCCTTCCCCGCAAACGTATTGAAGTCGCAGTAAAAACAGCGCGTCCTGCAGAAAGGAATATGGATGTAAACAGAAATCGAATCGTTCATCATTTTTCCATACAATCACACGCCCGCGTTCAGCGGCGGCCGCCTTTTTTACTGATGATACTCTTTTCGGGCGCGGATGTCAATTTATTCCCGGGCTGGAGGCGGATAAACACAGGGGCCCGATCTTGCATTGAAAAAGCAGACATGCTGCAAAAAATGTTATAATCGTCATTGTATAAGGGGAAAAATGCATGGCTAACGAAATGAACCAACAACAGAGAACCAAGATCTGCCCGACCTGCGGCACCCGGATGAATGAATCCGCGACCCGCTGTCTGGTCTGCGGACGGACATTCAACACCGAACCGGTCCAGACCGGCAAAAACACACCCGCATCCGGGAACGACAGCGAACGCATCGAAAAACCGCGCCTGCGCAATGTTTCCATCAGCATTCCGATCTTCATCGGGCTGGTCCTGCTCCTGATTGGCATCGGGGCCGCAGTGGCCTTTATCCTGCTCCAGCAGACCGGCCGCGTGGTCGAACCGACACCGCTGCCCTCAGCGACCCTGAGCCCGACACCGACCGAACCGCCGACCGAAACGCCGACCCCGACCATGGTGATGTCGCCGACCCCGCTGCAGCCGATCGAATATACGGTCAAGGACGGGGACCTCTGCGCGTCCATTGCTGCGGTGTTTGACGTTTCCGTTGCCAGCATCGTCCTGCAGAACAACCTTTCGGCTGACTGCTATCTTTCCCCCGGCCAGACGCTGCTGATCCCGCAGCCGACGATCACCCCGACCCCGCAGCCGACCGGCACAATGACCTCACAGCAGGCCACGCTGGAAGCCTGCGGATCCTATGACCATCTGGTCACCAACACCGACACTCTGTTCGGCATCGCGCTGAATTACGGCGTCACCACCGATATCATCCGCCAGTACAACGGGCTGACCGGCGATATCGTCATTGCCGGGACAACGATCAAGATCCCGCTCTGCGAACGGGTCACCCCGGGGCCGACCTCCACGCCGACCACCCCGCCGCCCTACGCGGCGCCGAACCTGCTGCTCCCCGCGGACGGGGCTTCCTACAACGTCAGCGGCGAAACCATCACCCTGCAGTGGGCGGGTGTCGGTTCCCTGCTGCCGAATGAGGCCTATGAAGTCGTGCTCGAAGACGTTACCGAAGGTGCGGGACGCAAACTCATTCAATACGTACCGGACACCAAGTTCATCGTCCCGATGGATTTCCGCCCGAGCAGCGACACCGCCCCGCACGTGATCCGCTGGTACGTCACGGCGGTCCGGCAGACCATCGCTTCGGAAGGTTCACCTTCAACATATGAACCCGCCGGCGCGCGCAGCGAAGCCAGGACCTTCATCTGGACCGGCGTCACGGTCAACTGAGAATATCCCGCGAATCCGCTATACGGCGGTATCCGCAGCCAAACTACATAGAATATCCGGGAAGGCGCACACGCGCCTTCCTGTTTCGTAAGGAAGCATTCATCTCTGCATGAAAGAAACAACAACGATCAACCCGAGACGCATCACCGCCCATTACGCGGCGGCCTTTGCCGTTTATTTTGCCGCCTTCTGCATGGTCCGCAGCTTTATCGCCGTTTACCTCAGCGACCGCGGATTCACTTACACACAGGTCGGGCTCATCACCTCGATCCATACCTTTTTCACCGCTGCCATCCAGCCGAATTTTTCGGCGATCCTGAACCGGCTGCGGAAGATCACCCTGAAACAGTTCATCACACTGTGCTGTGTCCCCTCCATCCTGTGTTCCCTGCTGACCTTCGTCCTGCCGGCAAAACTGATCTTTTTCCTGCCCATCTACATCCTTTTCGGACTGTTCGAGATCGGACTTCAGTCGCTGATGGTCTCGCTGGGAATGGAATATGTCAACGCCGGGATCCCGATCGATCCGGGGATCGGCAGAGGCTTCGGCTCGGTCGGATACGCGGCCGCCAACATCCTGCTGGGGATGCTGATCGTCCGTTTCGGCAGCCCGATCTCGCATAAGCTCAACATCGCACTGCTGGTGCTGCTCTTCGTTCTGCTGATGACCCTGCCGGACCCGCAGCTGCTGAGAACCCCAGGCTCCGAAAAACGGGACCGCTCCGAACCGTCCGATAATCTCGGCGTGTTCCTGCGCAACAACAGCGTCTTCGCGATGTTCGCCATCGCGACCGTGTTTATCTTCTTCGGGCATTCGGTGGTCAATACCTACCTGCCAAATGTCGCCGCACAGTTCGGGCTGGGATCCGATTTTGCGGGCTGGATGAACGGCCTGGCCGCAGGGCTGGAGCTGATCCCGATGATGTTCTACGCGCGGATCACGAAAAAGTTTTCCCCGCTGACGCTGCTGAAGGTCTCCGCAGTGTTCTTCTCCATCAAGCTCCTGACGGCAGCGCTGGCCCGGAACGGCCTCAGCCTGGCCGTATCGGAATCCATGCAGATCTTCGCCTATTCGCTCTTCGCGATGTCCTCGATCTATTTCGCCAACCAGGCCGTCCAGCCGCGCAACCGGGTGATGGCCCAGGGGCTGCTGGTCGGTGCCAATGAAGGTGGATTTATGATCGGCGGCCTGGTCGGCGGGATCGTGCTGGACCATTCCGGGATCCGGACCCTTTTATGGATGGGCGTGGTGATGACCGTTATCGGCTCCTTCCTGATGATCAGCGCCGTCCGGAAATACACACAGACCGCCCGGGCCTGACCGGCCTCAGACAAAACCAAAAACTGCCAAAAACGGCAGTTTTTTTATCCTGCCCGTAAAGCAGATACGCTGTACAAGCCTTTGAAAAGTAAGGCTCCGGCCGCAGCGGATTTCCCCGCTTTTTCCAAACCCGGACACACAGGGAAACGAACCGCGGGTATAATATCCGGAAAGGAACCATTTGCCATGGAACATGAATGCATGATCTACTCCAACAACCCGGAACCGGACCGGCTGGCGCTTTATTTCGACCGGGACGGGAAAGAAGTTTTCCGCGAGGAATTTCATATCAGCGACAAAGCCAAAGACTTCGAGTTCAAATACCTGAACGTCGAGGAAAAGATCCGCAAGATCTGTCCCGAAATGTGGGATAAGCTCGACAGCAACCGGAATTTCCGGCGCCGTCTCCGCACCTGCCAGTGGATCGAAACGATCAAAATGCCGTGTATTTGACCGGCAGGACCTTCGGCCTTTCCATCTGAACTTTCCGTGTATTAAATGTTTGAGCGGCGCTTACGCGCCGCTCAAAATCTGAATGGAAATGGTTTAGGAGGTGCAATGAGGTTTAATCACTGATCTTCACAGCGATCGATTTCGGTTTTACTTCTTCCGCCTTCGGCAGGGTCAGCATCAGCACACCGTTGCGGTATTCGGCTTCAGCCTTATCGGCAACGACTTCGGAAGGAAGCCGCACGGAGCGGTAATAAGAAACGTGCTTATGTTCGCGGACCAGCCAGGTATATTTTTCATCTTCCTTTTCTTCTTCCTCTTTGGTCTCACCCTTGATGGTCAGCACACCGTCGCTGACGGAAATATCGATGGCATCCTTGTCCAGACCCGGCATCGTGAGTTTGAGAACGAAAGCGTCTTCGGTCTCTTTCATGTCGAGACGCGGAGCGTATTCATTGGCTTCGGAAGCCAGACTGTTGGAATCACTGTTGAAAAGCGCGTTCACCAGACTGTTCATGGTGTCCTGCATGCTGAGATATCTGTTGGGGTTATAACGTACGACTGTCATAATTTTCCTCCGTTTTCTGATCAAGTCATCACTTGTTTTTTATTTTTTCTCTGTAAGCTTCTCTCTCATCGGCTTACATTATCAATAATAAACCGCAAGTATTAGAAGAATACTTGCGGTTCATCAGAAAGATATCAGTAAAAGATTAACGAAATATCAGTGTCCGGCGTTCATCCGTTTATAGTCGACAAAACGGTAGCCGACACCGCGTTCTGTGAGGATATAGACCGGGTTGGCCGGATCTTTCTCGAGCTTCTGCCGCAGATAATTGATGTAAAGACGGACGTAATGGGTCTCGTCGCGGTATTCATACCCCCAGACCTTCGTCAGGATCTGGTCATACGTCAGGACCCATCCGGCATTCTGTACCAGATGATACAGCAGCCGGTATTCGGTCGGGCGCAGCTTGACCAGCTCACCTTCCACCCAGACTTCCCGCTTGCCGAAATCGATCTTCAGCCGGTCATCCACCCGGATCACATCATCCCCCGCGGCAGTCCCCGAAGCGCTGCCTTCCGTCCGCCGCAGTACGGCCTTCACCCGGCTCATCAGTTCGCGCGGGCTGAACGGCTTCGTCACGTAATCATCCGCCCCGAGCTCCAGGCCGCGGATGCGGTCTTCCTCTTCGGATTTGGCCGTCAGCATGATGACAGGGACCTGACTGATCTCCCGCAGGATGGAAAGCGTCTCATAGCCGTCCAGGCCCGGCATCATCACGTCCAGGATCACCAGGTTCGGCATGCGGCTGCGCACCATGTCCAGCGCCTGCTGTCCGGTCGCCGCGTCGATCACGTCATAACCGTCATGTTCCAGGTTCATGCGGATCATCCGGGAGATGCGTACTTCATCGTCCACGACCAGGATCAGATAGCGCTTGTGATTATTGTTTTCTTCCATTCAAAACCTCCGAACCGGTCCCGGAAACGGGGCCGGCTTATCAATTACAGGAAAATAAATGCCGGAAAGATTTCCGGCCGCATCAGTCAACAGCGCGGAGATAGTCCGAGACAGCCCATCCGCTGCGGTCCGGATCATTCGGAGATTCCAGCTTCCACCAGATATAGTCATTTTTGGAATCCGGACCGTCAACGATCAGGAACTGCTCGCCTTCCTGCGCGACAAAATTCAGATAACCGCCGGTCCCCGGCTGCGGGCGCACACTCAGGCCCGTGCTTCCCGTATCATAAACCTGCACTCTCGTCCCGACCGAAAGGCCGTCCTCCGAAACATAATGGATCTCAAGCTTCTGCGGCTCCTTCGTAGCGTAAACCGTGGGCGTGAGCGTAGGGGCGGGAATGACCGTCATCAGCGCTTTTTCCTCAGAAACACTATTCGTTTCCGGGTCCGAAAGCGGCCGGACCGTGAAAAAGAAAAACAGCCCGACAAAGATCATCATTCCGAAAATAATGATCGTCAGACAGGATGCAGTACTGACTACACGCGGTTCTTCATTCTCGTACATGTTAACAATTATATCCCAACTGCAAAAACAGGCGGAAAGAAGGCGGAATTCATCAACAAAACCGCAGGCCCTGCAGGGCGGCCGGGACGGGTGCGGACCGGCTATTTGAACCGCCTGCAAAATGAAGTAAGGATTATCACAAAAAATTCATGATTTTTTATCGGTTCCGCAACAATCCGTTAAAATAGTATAAGGCGATATTGATAAAATTCCGAGGCATTATTTCATTACTATAATCCCCGAGATGGAAGATATCAGGCAGAAAGGAAACATCGATGTCAATCAATTTAAACAAGTATGGGATCACCGGAACCACGGAGATCGTTTACAACCCTTCTTATGAATTGCTGTTCGAAGAAGAAATGAAACCCGAACTGACCGGCTATGAAAAAGGCCAGCTGACCGAACTCGGCGCTGTCAACGTCATGACCGGCATTTACACCGGCCGTTCCCCGAAAGACAAATATATCGTTATGGACGAAAACTCCAAAGATACCGTCTGGTGGAACAGCCCGGAATATCCGAACGATAACCACGTTCTGAGCGAAGAAAACTGGAAGGTCCTGAAAGGGATCGCTCTCAGCGAACTTTCCAACAAGCGCCTCTTCGTCGTGGATGCCTTCTGCGGCGCCAACAAAGACACCCGCATGGCTGTCCGCTTCATCATGGAAGTTGCCTGGCAGGCCCACTTCGTCCGCAACATGTTCATCAAACCGACTGAAGAAGAACAGGCTGAATTCACCCCGGACTTCACCGTCTACTGCGCTTCCAAGGCGAAGGTCGAAAACTACAAGGAACTCGGCCTGAACTCCGAAACCGCCGTTGCCTTCAACATCACCTCCCGCGAACAGGTCATCATCAACACCTGGTACGGCGGCGAAATGAAGAAGGGTATGTTCTCCATGATGAACTACTATCTGCCGCTGAAGGGCATCGCCGCGATGCACTGCTCCGCCAACACCGATATGGAAGGGAACCACACCGCGATCTTCTTCGGTCTCTCCGGCACCGGCAAAACCACCCTTTCCACCGACCCGAAACGCCTGCTGATCGGCGACGATGAACACGGCTGGGATGACGAAGGCGTCTTCAACTTCGAAGGCGGCTGCTACGCCAAGGTCATCAACCTGGACAAGGATTCCGAACCGGACATCTACAACGCCATCCGCCGCGATGCGTTGCTGGAAAACGTCACCGTTGACGAAAACGGCAAGATCGATTTCGCTGACAAGTCCGTCACCGAAAACACCCGCGTCTCCTACCCGATCGAACACATTGAGAAGATCGTCAAGAACGTCCGCCCGATCTCTTCCGGTCCGGCTGCCGATAACGTGATCTTCCTCTCCGCCGATGCTTTCGGCGTTCTGCCTCCGGTCTCCATCCTGACTCCGGAACAGACCCAGTACTACTTCCTCTCCGGCTTCACCGCCAAACTGGCCGGCACCGAACGCGGCATCACCGAACCGACCCCGACCTTCAGCGCATGCTTCGGCCAGGCGTTCCTTGAACTGCACCCGACCAAATACGGCGAAGAACTGGTCAAGAAGATGGCGAAGAGCGGCGCGAAGGCCTACCTGGTCAACACCGGCTGGAACGGCACCGGCAAGCGCATCTCCATCAAGGATACCCGCGGCATCATCGACGCCATCCTGGACGGCGACGTGCTGAAAGCCCCGACCAAGAAGATCCCGTATTTCGATTTCGAAGTACCGACCGAACTGCCGGGCGTTGACAGCGGCATTCTTGACCCGCGCGACACCTATGCGGATCCTGCCGAATGGGAAACCAAGGCGAAAGATCTGGCCGGAAGATTCATCAAGAACTTCAAGAAGTATGAAACCAATGAGGCCGGCAAGGCTCTGGTCAATGCCGGACCGAAGCTTGACTGAACAATAAGCTGAATACAAAAAGACCGGGAGGTCCTTCCCGGTCTTTTTGTATCTTTTGTTTTCAGTTATATTATAATTACTGAGGCATTATCAAACGATTGGGAGGAATGATACGGAATATGGCAAATTTTGATGCGGTCTTTTTTGATATGGACGGGACGATCGTGGAAAACAGCCGGCTGATGCCGGGCGCGTTCAAAGAGGCATTCGCTCTCTTCGGCTATGAGATCTCGATCGATCCGTGGCGCGGCAGCGGCTGCACCGACTACGAAGTGATGGACCGGTACCTGGCCGACTACCCGCTCTCTGACGAAGAGAAGACCGCCCTGAAGGAAAAGATCGCGGCCGAAGTCAGACGGCTGGTCATCGAAAAAGTCCGCCGGGAACCGCTGCCGATCCTCCCCGGGGTCATGGAAGTGGTCGCGCGTCTGAATAAAACCGGACTCCATCCGGGACTGCTGACCGGCAATATGGAAGAGATCGTCGGTCCGAAACTGGAAGCTGCGGGCCTCAAACGCTCCGATTTTTACTACGGCGGTTTCGGGGACCACAGCGCCTGCCGCGCGCAGACCGCACAGCGCGCCCTGGATTCCGCATCGGAATTTCTCGGGCATAAACTCGACCCGCAGCGTGCGCTGATCATCGGCGACACCCCGAATGACATCGCCTGTGCCCGCGCAGTCGGCGCCAAAGCGCTTGCAGTCGCCACAGGCAAATTCAGCACCGAAAAACTCGGCACATATCAGCCGGACTACCTGCTCGAAAACCTCTGCAGTATCGGGGACTTTTTCAGCATCATCGAAAATACTCCCGCAGACCGATAACATCCGATACACTTTGAACGGCAGGGAAAGGAGCGGATCATGCTTTTAGACGACATTTACGCAAACATACCGGAATCTTACACACAGGCAGACAGGGATCTGATCGAAAAAGCCTACTATTTTGCCGAAAAAGCACATGAAGGTCAGAAGCGGGCTTCCGGAGAACCGTATTTCACGCACTGCGTGGCTGTCGCCCTGATCCTCTGCGAGATGAAGGTCCAGAGCATTGTTGTCGCCGCAGCCCTGCTGCACGACACGGTCGAAGACACCCCGGTCACGACCGAGGACATCAAACGGGAATTCGGGGAAGAGATCATGACACTGGTCGACGGTGTCACAAAACTGACGCACCTGCCCAACACGAACCGCATCGGCGCTCCCATCAATGAAGACGGGGCCCCGATGACCGGTCAGGAACCTCTGGACGAAACACAGAAAGCCGCCCAGAAACAGGAACTGAAAAATGCGACGCTGCGCAAAACGCTGGTCGCGATGACCAAGGATATCCGCGTGATGATCATCAAGCTGGCCGACCGCCTGCACAACATGCGGACGCTCAGCTACACATCGCGCGAAAAACAGCGCCGGATCGCCCAGGAAACCCTTGATATTTACGCCCCGATCGCGAACGTGCTCGGGATCTGGCGCATCAAATGGGAGCTGGAGGACCTCGCCTTCCGCTACGTCCATCCGACAGAATACGCACAGATCGCGGAAAACCTGGCCGCCACCCACGCCCTCCGGGAACGGGAGATCAGCGAGATCCAGGAACGGCTGCGCAATATCATGGACGGCGTCCATATTGAATGCGAGATCACTGGACGTCCGAAGCATCTTTACTCGATCTACGGGAAAATGCTCGACAGGAACAAGCCTTTTGAACTGCTCCGCGACCTGCGCGGGGTCCGGGTGATCGTCAAAACGGTCGCAGACTGCTACGCGGCGCTCGGTCAGATCCATACCCACTGGCGCCCGATCCCGAATGAATTTGACGATTACATCGCCAACCCGAAAGACAATTTTTACCAGTCGCTTCACACCGCCGTGATGTATGATGACGGCAAACCGCTGGAAGTCCAGATCCGCACTTTTGAAATGCACCAGAACGCGGAATACGGTGTTGCCGCGCACTGGCGCTACAAGGGCGGGGTAAAGGATCCCTCTTTTGAAAAAAGGATCGAATGGCTGCGCTCGGCCATGGAGTGGCAGCAGGAGACCACCGACAGCAACGAGTTCGTCGACGCGATGAAATCCGACGTGTTCGAGAACCGGGTCTACGTCTTCACGCCGCACCGCGATGTGTATGACCTGCCCGCGGGCTCGACCCCGATCGACTTCGCCTATACCATCCACACCGAAGTCGGCCACCGCTGCCGCGGCGCGAAGGTGAACGGCAAGATCGTCCCGCTGAACTACGTGCTGAAGGACGGGGACCAGGTATCCATCACGACCGCCAAACAGGGCGGTCCCAGCCGGGACTGGCTGAATCCGACCACGGGACTGGTCCATACCCAGAAAGCCCGTTCAAAGATCCGTGCCTGGTTCAAATGGCAGGACCGTGAACAGAACCTTGCGCAGGGACGCGACTCGCTCCGGCGCGAACTGGTGCGTCTCGGACTGAATGACACGGACCTGAATGAGATCTCCCAGAAACTGGATTTCAAAACCGCCGACGATATGTTTGTTGCCATCGGCTGCGGCGACCTCTCCACGATTCGGGTGATCAACAAGATCAACGAAGAGATCAAGGAACAGCACCTTGATCCGGTCCTGACCCCGCGCCCGCACCCGCAGCACACCGATTCCGACGTCACGGTCCTCGGTGTAGGGAATATCTACACGACATTTGGAAAATGCTGCAATCCCGCCCCGGGAGATGAGATCGTCGGGTACATCACCAAAGGCCGCGGATGTACGATCCACAAGGCGAACTGCCCGAATATTCTCAGGATCCGGAATACGGAACGGCTGATCAATGTCTCATGGGGAGAACCCAAGCAGGTTTATTCAGTACCGATCATGATCAAAGCTTATGACCGCCAGGGCCTGATCAACGATATCACGAACCTGCTGGTCGGTGAATCCGTCAACCTTGAGAATATCAACGTAAAAACTGCGCATAACTTTGTAAATATCGATATCGTCGTGGATGTGCAGGACATTTCCCAGCTCAGCCGCCTGCTGAACAAAATGGAAGCACTGCCGAATGTGATCGAAGCCAACCGGAGAAACCCGGGATAAAATTTCTCGGAAACCCTTTACATTTTTATAACTACGCGCAGTTCTAAGCACTGATCCCGCTTAGAACTGTTTTTTTCCCCGTTTCCCGGTAAAGCACATGGCAATCGGAAGTGTGGAACCTGCTTCGCAAGAGGCAAGCTCCGGTCCCAACCATTTATTATGATAAAGGCCGGGAACTTCATCATGTCAGGGAAGACCCCGTGAGAATGCGCAAAATTTATGTTTTAGTGCAATTTTTACGAATGAAGGGGAAGAAACTGCCATTTGCAGGAGTAATTTCAAAATTCCCCTTTACATACAGAATCATTTGAAGTAAAATGTGGCAAGTCTATCCGGACGAATATTTATATATTTTACTGTTGGCGGCGGGTCGCACTCCGTTCCGGCGCCTGGAGGCTTAAAAATGGCTACAAAAATTCGATGCAAATACCTTGATTGCGCTTTTCTTGATGAAGGTTATTGTATCTCCGCGCAGATCGATCTTGATTCTGACAAGGGATGTCTGACTTATCAGTCCAACGATGATCTTCCGGTCGATGAGAACATTGATGAGATCGAAAACATCAATGACTGGGAAGAAAATGAAGAAGAAGAAGATATCGAAGACGAAAACGATGACGACGATCCCTGGATGGATGAAGAGGACGAAGAAGACGATTACAACTAATCAGGCAGTGCCCTCAGGCGGGAGCGTATGAAAGTCGAAGAAATCGAAGTCATCATCGGAAAAGACGGTAAAGTCCGTCTGCAGACTTCCGGTTTTTCAGGAGATTCCTGTCTGGAAGCGACCGAAGCGCTCGAAGCATTGCTGGGGAACGGAGTCATTCAGCGCGAACGCACCGCTGAAGCCTGGGATAAGACTCCCGTCCAAACATCCGGGAAGGTGAATATCCGCTTCTG
>CADBKS010000069.1 GCA_902795255.1 uncultured Chloroflexota bacterium | reverse complement strand
CTGGATGTCCGGCTGCTGCGCCGGATCGTGCGGGATTTCCGGGACCGCGGGTACAGTGCGCAGGCAACGATCTCCCGCTGGGCCTCTGTCCGCGCGGGGGAAACAAAGTACATCAACCCGTACATGAACCTGGCGGATATGATCATCAATACCTCCCTGGTCTATGAAGTCTCCGCGCTCAAGGAACTGGCGGAACTGGCGCTGCGGATGGTGCCCTTCGGGGTCCCGGAATATGTCGAGGCAAAGCGGCTGCTGTCCTTCCTGGAGTGGGTGAAGCCGCTGGATCTGACCCTGGTCCCTGCAAATTCGATCCTTTCCGAATTCGTCGGCGGATCCAACCTGAAAGATTTTATCGCCTGGAGCGCCTGAGTTTTGGCCGTTCCCGTTTTCACCGCCGAACAGCGGCGGATCATTGAGGCGGATCCGGACGAACGGATCCGGGTCAGCGGCCGGGCCGGGTGCGGAAAGACGTCTGCCGCGGCTGAGCGTGTGCGCTTTCTGCTGGAGAACGCGGACGCCTGGCCGCAGGTCCTGGTCTTTACCCCGGGCCGGAATTATGACGGGCCTTACCGGGAGATCCTTTCCCGTGACGGATTGCGCCCCGCGGTCACGACCTACAACAGTTATGTCCAGAACTGTCTGAAGCTCTTCTGGCCGCTGATCGCCGACCGCACGGAGTTCGGCAGACGAAAGAATTTTCCGATGTTCCTGACGATCGAGGCGGCACAGATCATGATGGCCCGGCTGATCGCCCCGAAACTGGACGCCGGTTATTTCAGCGGGCTGACGGCTTCGATGAGCCGGGTGTTCAACCAGGTGATGGTCGCCCTGCACAAGTGCGCGGCAGCCGAGATCCCTTTTGAACAGTACCCGGAGATCATGCGTTCCAGCTGGGGCGGTGACGGCGCGCTGCTGCCGGTCTTTGAACAGACGTATGAATGCGGCATGCTGTTCCGCGAGACCTGTCTGCGCCACAATCTGCTGGATTATTCCCTGCAGCTGGAAGTGTTTAACCGGCACCTTCTGCCGCATCCGGTCTTCCGGGACTGGCTGCGGGAGCAGAAGGTCCATTTTGTTTTCGATAATACGGAGGAAGAGGTCCCCGCGGCGCATCATTTTGTCCGTGAGATCGCTCCCTTCTGCCGTTCCATGCTGCTCATTTATGACCGGGACGGCGGGTACCGCAGCTTTATGGGCTGCGATCCGGTGTCCGCGGAGGAGCTGGGCAGCCTTTGCGATATGCAGGCAGAGCTGGACCGGTCCTTTGTCAGTTCACCGGCGGTTCAGGGAATGGAACAGGTGATCCGGAACCCGAAGCTGGGAAACAGTGAACTGACCGCCAGCCCGCGTTCCGCGTTTACCTTCGCCTCCGGGCACCATTATCCGGAGATGATCAAAAAAGCGGTCAGCGATGTGGCCGGGCTGATCCGGCTGCGGGGCGTGGCTCCAAAGGATATCGTGATCCTTGCGCCGCTGGTTTCCGACGTGCTTTATACGGAGATGGAACGGGGCCTGCGCGAGCAGGGGATCCGGGTCTATCTGCACCGGCCTTCCCGCCCGCTCCTGAATGAACGGGTGACGCGGTCCCTGCTGACGGTCTGCCAGCTGGTGAAACCGATCCCGGGGACCCAGGTGCGGCTGCTGGATATCGTACAGATGGCGCAGTGCTTCATCACGGGGTTGGATCCGATGCGCGGGCAGCTGCTGGTTGGTGCGATGTTCAGGGAGCGGAAACAGGATGATCCGGATCCGATGCTTTACGAGATCCGGCCCTTCGCGGAGCTCTCGGCCGAGAAGCGGGCGCGGATCCCGGAGACGATCGCGGCCCGGTTCGAGATCCTGCGCAAGTGGATCGAGGGCCAGCGGAAAAACAAGGCGAATTCACCGGAGCGGATCATTTCCGCCTTTTTCAATGATGTACTGATCCGGGACGGATTCAACACCGATCCGGAGACCAACCTGGGTGTCCGCAAGGTGATGGATTCGATGACCAAATACCGGGAGGTCCTGGATTATCTCGGGACCGAAGAGGCGCCGGAAGGGGAGCTCCCGGGCTGGGAGGATTATTTCAGGCTGGTCGGGCTCGGGATGATCAACGCGAAGTATTATGAGGAGCTTTACGCGCAGCCGGAAGATACGGTCCTGATCTCGCTGACTTCGGCTTACCTTTCCATGAACCGGCATGCGGACTATCAGATCTGGCTGAACGTCGGCGCGCCGCGCTGGTGGGAGCGGTTCTACGGTGAACTGACCAACGACGCCGTGCTCAGCCGCCACTGGATCCCGGATAAAAAATGGGATGTCCTGACAGCCTCCGCCTACAACGACAGCCATATGACGCGTCAGATCTGCGGGCTGCTTTGCCGCTGCAGGAAACAGGTGAAGGCTTACGCCAGCGAGCTGAATGAGGCGGGCATGGAGCAGCGTTCCCGGCTGCTGATGCTTTTTGCTTCGATGACGCGGCGTTTTAAATTTGACAAACCGACCGAACCGGTCCCGGATATTGAGTTTATTCCGGAACTGCGGGAAGAAGAAGCGTTCTATCCGGGCGTCAGCGATCAGCCGCCGATCGGACAGGTGCTGCGCGAATCCGGCGCGGTGACCGGCTTTGATCCGGAAGGAGGCGAATAATGGCCTTTACGCCCAGACCGGAACAGGCCGATGTCCTTTCCTACAACGGTGGGACGATGGGGATCTCCGCGGTGCCCGGAAGCGGGAAGACTTTCACGCTCTCCGCGCTGGCTGCGGACCTGATCGAAAAACTGATCCGTTCCCAGAATGGGGGTCCGGATCAGGAACCGGATCAGGAGATCCTGATCGTGACCTTTTCCAATGCCGCCGCGCTGAACTTTTCCGCCCGCATCGCCGCGTTCCTTGCCGAACGCGGTCTGCTGCCGGGCATCGGTTATAAGGTCTGTACGCTCCACAGCATGGCGCTGGATATTATCCGGGGACATACCCGGCAGCTCGGGATCGAGGATGACTTCACCGTGCTGGATGAGACCGGTACGCAGGCCCTGCTGCAGCGTTCGGTCGATCTGTGGTTGGACGCGGATCAGCGGGAGACCTTTGACCGCGTGATCAACCCGGGCCTGCGCCCGGAGACGCAGGACGAAAAATACCGGGAACACTGGCGGGAGGATGTCACCGACATCGTCCGGAATGTGATCTCCCAGGCGAAGGACTATCACATTACGCCGGAGGAGCTGCGGAAAAATACGGAATTGACGGATGACCGCTTCGCCCGTCCGCTGCTGGAGATGGTCTGTGATATTTACGGCTTTTACCAGACACAGCTGCGGAACTATCCGGCGATGGATTTCGCGGACCTGATGTTTTATGCTTACCGCCTGCTGGATACGGATCCGGGCTACCTTGCGTATCTGCAGCACCGCTGGCCGTATGTGCTGGAGGATGAAGCGCAGGACAGTTCGCTTATCCAGGAAGAAGTGCTGCGGCTGCTGACTGCGAAAAGCGGAAACTGGGTGCGCGTCGGGGATCCGAACCAGGCGATCAATGAGACTTTCACGACGGCCAATCCGAAATATCTGCGCAGCTTCCTGGATCATGCCGACCGGCCGCTGACGCTGAAGACGGCAGGGCGATCGCAGCGCAGCGTTCTGGTGCAGGCGAACCGGCTCGTGCAGTACGTGGTCGATGCCCACCCCAATCCGAAATGCAGGGACGGGCTGGCGCCGACCTATATTTCCATGACGAAAATGAACGACCGGCAGGGCAACCCGCCGGATGATCCGAAACGGATCGTTTATGACCCGCAGATCTACAGCACGCGGGATGAGGTCGATACCATCAGCCGGCTCGCGGTCCGGCATGCGCAGGAGCATCCGAATGAAACGGTCGTGATCCTGACGCCCAGCAACGATTACGGCAAAGAATTCGTCGACCGCCTGAGCACTTTCCCGGTCGAGGTGGTCGAGGTGCTGAAGAGCACGCAGAAAGCGCGCGCTTCGGCCGATGTGATCGCTTCGGTGCTGGACTGGCTCTCGCTGCCGCTGAATAAAAAATACTGTCTGGCGCTTTTCCGGCTGCTTTACAGCGAACGGGAGAAGGGAGAATTCTACCTGACTGCGGAGGATCAGGAACGCTGCCTTTCCATCCTTGAGCAGATCGAACATCCGGAGGACTTCTTTTATCCGGAGTCCGATGAGGCGGTCAGTGCGATGGCCGAAACCTGGGACGCGGATGAGCTGCTGCTGCAGACGCTGTTCCGCTTCCGCTATTTTCTCAGACGCTGGCTGAACGCCCGGTTCCTGCCGATCGACCAGCTGATCCTGCTGATCGGGCAGGACCTGTTCACCACCTCCGATGACCTGTGCAGCGCCGGGCAGATCGGGCTGCTGCTGGCACAGACGGTGCGCATGAATCCGGAGCTGAGCCTCAGTTCCATGGCCGGAGAGGTGCGGAAGATCGCTGCCAACGCGAACCTTTACGCCGGACTGCGCGGGTCCGATTCACAGTTCGATCCGAACGACTATCCGGGAAAGATCGTCGTGACGACGTACCATAAGGCCAAAGGGCTGGAATGGGACCAGGTATTCATGACCAGCTGCAACAGCTACGACTTCCCCGACGGGAATGAAGCCCAGTATGGGAACCGCCGCTACAAACCCCGTTATGTCCGTGAGAACCTCGACCTGCAGGCGGAGATCCTGCAGGCGCTGAAGGTCGTTTCTTTTCCGGAGCTCGGCCTGCATTACCGGAAGGGCGACGGGAGCCGCGATGCCTGGCTGGACAGCGTGAAGGAACGGCTTCGCCTGCTTTACGTCGGGATCACGCGGGCCAAACGCGGGCTGTATATTTCATATAACAGCGGCCGATTCGGAAATGTTACGGAATCTTATGTCATCGGCCAACTGCGGCAGGCCTGGCAGCATCGGAAGTGAGGGGAAAGATGCGGACGATCACACAGACACAGATCAGCGCGTATGAGCGCTGCAGACGCTCGTATTACCTGAAATATATCCGTGAGCTCGCCTGGCCGGTCGAGAAAAGCTCCGGACAGGAAATGCGGCGCGGGGCGGATTTTCACCTGCTGATCCGGCAGCTGATCATGGGACTGCCGGAGGATTCGCTGATCCTGCCTTCCGATGATGAAAAGATCCGGGCCTGGCTCGGCAGTTTCTGCCGGGAAAAGCCGCTGGACGGTTTTGGTTCCGTCTTTGCGGAAAAGGAGGTCACGGCCCTTTATTCGGATGTGCTGTGGCTCGGAAAATTTGACGCGCTGGCGATCCGGGACGACCGGCTGACCGTATTTGACTGGAAAACGACAGAACACCGCGGGGACCCGTCCCTGTATCTTGCCTCTCCGCAGACGCGGCTGTACCGGTTCCTCGCAATGACCTGCGCCCCGCGGCTGCTCGGGGGCGGCATGCACGGGATCCCGGCGGAAAACATCGAAATGATCTACTGGTTTCCCGAACATCCCGATCAGGCGGTGCGGCTGCCTTATTCGGAAGAAGCGTACCGGCAGGATATGACCTGGCTGCGGCTGAAGTCCCGGGAAATGTCGTCAGAGGAAGAAGCAGATTATCCGTGTACGGAAAATACCCGGCACTGCCGGTTCTGCAGCTATGAAGCTTACTGTTTCCCGGAGAAAACGCTCCCGGCGGACGATGTGCCGCCGGAAGAGCCGGAGTCGGAAGACATCTTCCAGACGGATCTGTTCTCCTGGGAGCCGCCCTCGGAACCCGGACAGGACGAAACCAGTTTCTGACAGAATTTGGTACACATGCACCTGATACAGGTGTACCATTTTTTCGGCTGCAGTGTAAACAGCAAAAAAAGAACTCCCGCCGGGGGAGTTCCTTCTTTGCTGTGTTCAGCCTTTGTTTCAGCCTTCGAATTTAAACTCGGTGTGGTGATAGTAGGTTTCACCCGGGTGCAGGATCGCGCTTGGAAATTCCGGCTGATTGACGGCGTTCGGGAAGTGGTGCGGTTCGAGGCACATGCCGCTGTTTACAGTGTACTGCGCTTTTTCCTTCCCTTTGCGGTCCGAGATGCTGTTGCCGGTATAGCACTGTACGGCTTCCATATTGGTATAAGCAGTCATGGTGATGCCGGTCTTGTCCCCGCGCAGGACGGCGAATTTCTTGAAAACGCCCGGTTCGCCGAGGACGAAATTGTTGTCATAGCCTTTTGTGGGCTGTGCACGGACGACCTCAAAATCACGGCGGATGGTTTTCGGGGTCCGGAAATCCAGTGCGGTGCCTTCGACGGGAAGGATCTTCCCGGTCGGGATCAGGCCGGCATCGGTTTCGGTAAAGCTGTCCGCGAGCAGCTGCAGTTCGTGGTCCAGAACGCTGCCGGAGGCATGTCCGTTGAGGTTGAAATACCAGTGGTTGGTCATGTTCACCGGGGTGTCCTTGTCGGTCACGGCGGAATATTCGATCACCATGCGGTTGTCTTCTGTCAGCGTGAATTTTGCCGAGGCGTGGACTTCGCCCGGGTAGCCCTCTTCCATATCCGCGGATCTGCAGGTGAAGGTGACGCTGTTTTCTTCTTTATCGGTGGTGTAGTCCCAGATCTTGGTGTCCCAGCCGTGTGTGCCGCCGTGCAGATGGTTCGGGGGCGTGTTGGCCGCAAGCGTATAGTGGACGCCGTTCAGGTCGAACGCGGCGCCGGCAATGCGGTTGGCGAAGCGTCCGATGGACCCGCCGAAATGTCCGCTGTTCTGCATATATTCCGCGATCGTGTCATAGCCGAGGCAGACTTCAACGCCTTTCCCGGAGGCGGTGGGAACAAAGACGGAGCGGATCGTTGCTCCGTAGGAAAGGATGGAAACCTCCATGCCGGCTGCGTTATGCAGTGTGACTTCAGGAATGCTTACACCCCTGATCTCATCAAAAATTCGTTCTGTGATCATTGTGTGCTCCAATCATAATATGATATATTTATTATACTGTGAGGTGTGGGTTTTGCAAAGCTGTATGCGGAGGAATGCCCGCGGACAGGAACACAGGTTTGATCGGATCAATGCGGAAAACGGTGCTTTTCTGTCCGTTTTTCACGTTATTTGTCATTTTAGCCTTTGCAAAAAAGGTATACTTATGGTATAGTTTTTCGGTGCGAGGTTTATTTCAAGTCATTGAAATAAGAAATAAAGGAGTTTATTATCAGTACACAAGATTTTCGCGTAAATGAGATGATCCGTATCCCCGAGATCCGCGTCATCGACCACCAGGGCAACAACCTGGGTGTTATGTCCTCGAAGGAAGCGCTGCAGATCGCGCGCGATCATGATTTGGATTTAGTAGAAGTATCGCCGAATGCAAATCCTCCGGTGTGCAGAATCATCGATTTCGGTAAGTTCCTTTATGAACGGACCAAGAAAGAGAAAGAGGCGAAAAAATCTCAGGTCAAAATTGAGGTGAAGGAGATCCGTCTGCGTCCGAAGACGAATGAACATCACCGCAGCTTCAAGACCAGGGATGCCCGCCGCTGGCTGCTGGAGAATAAAAAGGTTCGCGTAACGGTCCGCTTCAGAGGCCGCGAGATCACTTATCCGGAGCTGGCTCTGGAAGATCTGAAAGAGATCGCGGAAGAACTGGACGATATCGCGACGATCGAGCAGGCTCCGGCAATGGAAGGCCGTGTGATGAGCATGCTCATGTCGCCGAATCCGAAGAAAATCGCGAAATACAAGGCTGACCTTGCCGCGCACCGCATCGTCGAGGAACCGCTGGATGAAGAGGAACCGGAAGACGATGACGATTTCGATGAAGATGAAGAAGAATAAGAATAATTTCTTTTTTCACTGATTCGGAAAAACGTGTATAATATTATAGCTAATCGAATGGCATTCTTTCAGAGTGCTGTTTAATTTTGTTGTAAGGAGTTTTGTTGTGCCACGCAAACAAACAGCTGGAAAATATAAGTTGAAGACCCATAAGGCAACGTCCAAACGTTTCCGCCTGACCGGGTCGGGCACGCTTGTACGCACGAAGGGTGGCAAGAGCCATTTCCGCCGCCGCACTTCCGACCGCGTGAAGCTGCTTCTGTCTGAGATGGTCACCGTCGAAGGTAAGAAAACCATCGCCCGTGTGAAGCGTCTCGCTCCCTATATGGAGCACTGATCGGTTTTTCTTTTTTAGTACGGCTATCGGGTGTTCACAACGGATCTATGATCGACGCCCGAGGGTTCGTAAAGGAGTAATATATGGCACGTGTTAAGGGAGGTCCTCAGGGACATCTCCGCCACAAGAAGTTATTGAAGAAAGCTGAGGGCTATGTCCTCACCCGCCGCAAGCTGTTCCGCCGCGCAAATGAAACCATGCTCACCGCGCTGTGGTATTCATTCCGCGACCGCCGCGTACGCAAGCGCGAACTGCGCAAACTGTGGATCGCGAGAATCAACGCAGCAGCCCGGCTCAATGGAATTTCCTACAGCCGCCTGATCGCCGGTCTGAAGAAAGCGAACGTCATGCTCAACCGCAAGATGCTGGCTGACATCGCTGTCCGCGACCCGCAGGCGTTCAGCAAAATCGCCGAAATGGCGAAAGCTGCCTAAGATTAAATACTCAATTAGCAAAAAAACAGCTCCGATCTGGAGCTGTTTTTTTGCATCATTTTTGCGGACATGCCGGTGTATAAAAAAGAGGACATCCGTTGGGGATGTCCTCTGCTTTTCGGGTGGGGCCGTCTTATTCTTCGACCGTCAGATAATCCATGATGTGTCCGCCGACCGGGAGGAGGATCCCTTTCAGACCGGCAGCTTTGGCGCCTTCAATGTTTTCCGGCATGTCGTCGATGAACACACTGTGCGCCGGGTCCAGGCTGTATTTCGAGATCAGCAGTTCATAAATCTCGTGCTGGGGTTTGCGCAGTTTGCATTCATAGGAGATCACCTGTCCGTCGAAGTCTTCAAAGAAGATGTTGTGTTCCTGCATGACTTTGAAGCAGGTCTTCTGGAAATTGGAAAGGATGTAGGTTTTCGCTCCGGCTTCCTTCAGCTGATAGAACGCGGCAACGTTTTCCGGGATGGCCTTGAAGTGATCATACCAGTGCCTGTGATAAAGCTGGATCTCCCTGCGGAGCGCCGGCTCTTTGCGCAGGGCGGCGGCCAGAAATTCATCATCGCTGATCAGGTTCTGGTCCAGCTCCTGCCATTCCGGTGACTGCGGGAATACCTTCATCAGCCGGTCGGTGTACTGTCTTTCGATGCCCAGTTCTTCCATAAAACGCCGCGGGTTATAGTCCAGAAGAACGTTTCCGAGGTCGAATATGACGGCGGAAATCGGGGTTTTATCTTCGTTCAAATAGATCATGTTCGGTCCTTTCCGTAGATGTTATTCAAACAAAAAGGCGAATCATGGGTAAAAGCGGATTCGCCTTTCGGTTCTTTATTTCAGGCCCGGAGGCCGGGCACTGCTGTTTAGGGATCAGTCTTCTTCTTTCTCGATCTTTTCGATCCCGCCCATCCAGGGTTTCAGTACTTCCGGAACGGTGATGGTGCCGTCCGGGTTCTGGTAGGTTTCCATCACGGCGATCAGTGTGCGCGGCAGGCCGAGGCCGGAACCGTTCAGGGTGTGCAGCAGCCGCGGTTTCCCGGTCGCTGAATCACGGTAGCGGATCTGCGCGCGGCGGGCCTGGAAATCCCAGTCGTTGGAAACGGATGAGACCTCGAGCCATTCTTTGCAGCCGGGGGCCCAGACTTCGACGTCATAGCAGATGCGGGCGTTGAAGCCGAGATCGCCGGTGCACTGCACGATGATGCGGTAGTTCAGCCCGAGCAGTTTCGCGGTTTCGCAGGCCGCTTCCAGCATGCGTTCGTGTTCTTCGTTGGATTTTTCCGGCAGGCTGTAGCAGTACATTTCAACTTTGTCGAACTGGTGCCCGCGTTTGATGCCGCGCACATCGCGTCCCGCGCTCATCTTTTCGCGGCGGAAGCAGGGAGTGTAGGCGGTGAAGCGCATGGGCAGTTTGCTCTCATCAATGATCTCATTCATGTAAAGCCCGGTCAGCGGAACTTCGGCGGTCGGGACCATCCAGTAGTCTTCTTCGACGTCGTGGTAAAGGTTGTCCATAAATTTCGGCAGCTGCCCGGCACCGTACAGGATGTCGCCTTTGACCATGAACGGCAGATAGCGTTCCTTGTAGCCCTGTTTTTTGTGCAGGTCCAGCATATAGGCGATCAGTGCGCGTTCGAGCTGGGCACCCTGGCCGTTCAGCACGTAAAAACGTGTGCCGGAGAGTTTGGTCCCGCGGTCGAAGTCGATGATGCCGAGGTTTGTTCCCAGATCCCAGTGCGGTTTGTCTTCGAACTCATGCTGCAGCTCGATACCGAAGGTCTTTACGACCTGGTTTTCGGCATCGCTGACACCGTAAGGCACTTTTTCATCCGGAATGTTCGGGATGTTGGAGATGATGGCTTTCAGTTCTTCTTCCGTGTCTTTCGTCTGTTTGTCCAGCTCGGCAATGCGGTCGCTGACGGCTTTCATGGCCGCGATCCGTTCCTGGCGTTCCGCGGGATCTTTGGCTTTGCCGATGGCTTTGGATTCGCTGTTGCGTTTGGCTTTAAGCGCTTCGGATTCGCCGAGAAGCTCACGGCGGGTCTTATCCAGTTCAAGCAGGCGGTCCACGTTTTCAACGCTCATCTGACGGTCGCGCATGGATTTCTTTACAATTTCGGGGTTCTCTCGAATCAGGGCAATATCAAGCATATTCTGTCTCCTGTTTTACGCTTATTTTTCCACTGAATTATATAACAAAATCCGTTTTTCCTGCTCACTTCAGTGATAAAGAAGAGCATGTTTCCATCCTGTTTTCTATCAGGTTATCTCAATGCCCTTTCCGAATCGTTTCGGATATATTATAATGGTCAAAAATGCGATAATCTGAGTTTATTAAAGAATTAAAGATATAAAACGGCGGTAATCATGAAAAACAGTATCATTATTCTTATTCTCTGCCTTCTTCTGATGTGTGTGTGCAGTGCTGCAGCTCAAAATCTTTCCGATCTCAGTATGGAGCCTGCTAAATTTATGCCGGATGCTGCCGGTGTGTTTGCAGATCCGGCTGACTGTCTCGGGACCCGGGGCAGTCAGTATGCTGCTGATTATGTGTATGAAGGACATTCATACAGTGTATACAAATATGAAGCGCCGGAATCGGTGCAGGATTTTATTAAATCCTATGTCATCGCAGTTTATAAGAAGGGCTGTAAACCGGTTCTCGGGTCAGTGGATAATTATCCCGCGGTCAAGGTCTATACCGGCAGTGAAGATACACCGCCGGCACTGCTGCTTTACAATTATCGGGACAGTATGCTTTATCTGGTCCCGTCAGAAATCAGCCATGGAGAAAATTCAGCGGACGGTCTGGCTCCTTCCTCTGTTTCTTCGGAATCGGGATCGGCGGGCATCCGGCTGCCTGAACCAGAGATCACCTTCGGGATCATTGATAATCTGAACAGCACCGGGGCGAATCTCAGAAAGAAACCGATGATCCGGAGCAGACTGCTCGGTATACTGAAAAACGGTCAAAAGGTGACCCTTACCGGTGCGCGGTCTTCGGCAAATGGTTATGACTGGGTCGAAGTGCGTCTGGATAATGATGTTTTGGGCTGGGTGATCGAAGATGCAGTCTCAATAATGGGTTCTGAGACCGGCTGGGTAAAAGGGGCTGAGTTTTCTCTTGGCAAATATGAACAGGACAACGATCCGGATAATGGTAAAGAGCCGATCGTGTGGCAGGTCCTGTATGCTTCGGAAAACCGGGCACTGGTGCTCAGTAAATATGGCCTGGATGTGAAACCGTTTCATGATCTGTCCGAAAATTCGGTATGGAAAACCAGTTCTCTTCGCAGATGGCTCAATACGGATTTCTTCAAAACCGCTTTCAGCGCCGGGGAAAAGGCGCTGATCAAAAAGGCAATGGTCACCAACCCGGATAATCCGGTCTATGGTACGGACGGCGGAGATGATACAAAAGACAGGCTGTTTATCCTCAGTATTGCCGAAGCTAAAAGATTCTTCAAGACAGATATGTCGAGGCAGTGTCCCGTTACGCAATATGCCATAGCTAATGGCGCGGAAGTCGATCCCTCCGGAATGGCATGGTGGTGGCTTCGTACACCGGGCAGCGGAATGAAAAGTTCATCCTCTGTGATCTCCAATGTGGATGCGTCCGGTCTTGTACGTGAATTCGGTAATTTTGCCTTGAGCGAAAGGGGCGTTATCCGTCCGGCTTTCTGGCTCGATCTGTCCGATGCGGCGGATGTGGATCGGGATACCCTGTCTGTTAAAACGATCGTTGACGGAAAAACAGGCGAATTTACATCACTCGAAAAAGCGGCGCTGGCTGCGTCTGCCGCCGCTGTTCTTTCAGTGAATGATTCCGGGGAGGAAGAGGATGAGGATGAGTTGTTCGAACCGGTGATGGCCTCTGCCGGAACAGATGGAAAGAACCAAGTAACTTCAAATGCTTCTGATCATAATGCGGGCGGGGAGTCCGGTGATACCGATGATCTGACCGATGAGGATATTGTTTCTGATGATCAGACTGACGATGCAGAGGATCCGGATAATGAATGGTATGACGATGATCAGGATCCGGATGCCGATGATCAGGCTGACGATGCAGAGGATCCGGATAATGAATGGTATGACGATGATCAGGATCCGGATGCCGATGTTCAGGCTGACGATGCCGAGGATCCGGATAATGAATGGTATGACGATGATCAGGATCCGGATGCCGATGATCAGGCTGACGATGCAGAGGATCCGGATAATGAT
>CADBKS010000068.1 GCA_902795255.1 uncultured Chloroflexota bacterium | reverse complement strand
GCGAAATTCATACCGCGGTCCCACGGATATACCTGACTCATCGAAACAAAATAAAGCCCGCTGAGGGGTGTTTTCATCGACGGAATCGCCTTTGAATGATTCACAAAAGGAACAGGCTGAGCATAATCCGCCTGGAACTTGCCGGACCCGATGATCCAGTCCTCGGAAAAACCCGGATTGATCTTTCGGAAACCCGGGATCAGCTTGTTCAGAAGTTCGTCGGAAGTCATGGAAAAATACGGATGTCCCGCAGGGAGATAATCGCCGGCATAAACGATCGTCTCGTTATTATAGCGCTCCCGCGGAACAAAATTGGTATGCTCAACAAGCGCCAGGAAAGGATAGCCTTCATTTTTCGGCAGATTATACCAGTAATATCCCTGCGGTGAGAGCGACTGCTTCAGCCGGACACAAAGAACGACCGCACCGAGATGTTTGAGCGCAGCAAGCCGATTTCGATAATCTTCGGGAAGCTGTCCGCAAAGCTTCAGCATAGACCCAGGTGAAGTCGTTACGACGACCCGGTCAAAAAGGAGATTCTCTTTTTCTTCGGTGACGATCCTGTATTTTCCGCTGTCTTCTTTCAGCACAGCCCTAACTTCCGTGCTGTAATGGATCCGGACACCCTGTTCTTCCAACTGACCGGCGAAAATATCATAAAGATCCTGCATTCCGCCGTCAAATGTTCCCAGACTGGTCGACCGGGAATAGATCCTTGCCCAAAGCCACGCCATACTCACCTGATCGGCATACTCCGCACCGAATTTCCCGATCATCATCGGTTCCCACATCGTTTTGTAAGCGAACTTACCGGCATATTTTTCCATCCACTCTCTGGCAGTAACTTTTTCCAGTGCCTGCCAGTTTTTTGTCAGCCGTAGATAGACACCTGCAAGTCCGAACCGGATCTTATGGATCCCATAGCCCAGACCCGGATATGCGATCGCTGCCGGGATCGTGTCAAAGGGATAAAACCTGCCTTTATGATACATAACGGTTTTCGGAGTACGGAACACGACGCGGTCTGAGAGGCCCAGTTCACGGATAAGTCCCAGAAGGTCGTTGTCTTTCTTAAACCAGTGATGATAAAAGAACTCAACGGAATCGTGCCATCCCGGGACCTTAAATCCGCGGGCGATCCCGCCCGGCTCAGATTCTTTTTCAAAAATATCCACGGAAAAACCGGCCTCATGCAGCCGTTTTGCAAGCGTCATACCGCTGATCCCGCATCCAATAACAGCAATCCGTTCCATAAAAAATCTCCGAAAAACTTATCAGAATGTTTCCGCATATATGAAAGGCTGACCGGAGTCAGCCTTTCGTATCATCAGTTGACCCGTCTGAAAAAAATCAGAAGATAACTGCAAGAGCCGCAATTACGGCGCCAGCCGCCAAAACAAACGGGAGCAGGCAGCACCCGGACTTTTTACTTGCTGTCGGACTGTAAGACGGTGACGAATAAGGTTCTGCCGCAGGCCGGGAAGGAGTCTGCGGCTGAGTCTGGGGCGGAACAGATGCCGAAGAAGACGGACGGACGGGGATCTTCCGCTCGATTTCATCCGCTTTGCTTTCAGGCCGGACACGGGCCGGCACCGACGCTGAGGGTTTACTTACAGAAGGAATCTTCCGTTCGATTTCATCCACCTTGCTTTCGGGCCGGACACGGGTCGACACCGACGCTGAGGGTTTACTTACAGAAGGGATCTTCCGTTCGATTTCATCCGCCTTGCTTTCCGGACGGACCCGGGTCGGAACTGAAGCGGCCGGTTTGCTGACGGACGGGATCTTTCTTTCAATTTCATCCGATTTACTGACACGGCTGCGTCCGGAAACCGATGCAGTTTCACGAGAACTGATCTTCTCTGAGATCCCGTCGGATTTGCTGACACGGCTGCGGCCGGATCCCGCAGAATCCGAACGGGAATTCACTTTCTGCGTAATTTCATCAGATTTACTGACACGGCTCCTGGTATGCTCAGACGGCAGTGTTTCCGCTGCTTTTTTGCTGACCACTTCACTGGCTTTGCTGACGCGGCTGCGTCCGGTTCTCGGTTTCATTGCCATAATAATACCTCCTGCGGTTTAGGATTGACCTGAATCATACTCAACGGGAGTGGGCAAGCTTCCGGGTTCGGCAGTCGGTACCGGAGTAGCAGTCAGCTCACCGCTTACTGTGTTGATCGTAATGGAAAGATTCTGCGGAGAAGTGATCGCATTGCCGTTTGTATCCTCAATATGCCACCACATCGTATAATTTCCTTCCACATAAGGGGCCGTACACGGGATCGTTACATCTCCGGCACCGCCGGGCCAGATCTCAATACCGGTCGATTTTTCAGTGATAGCACCGGTCGAGAAATTCGTACCGCCGTCAAAAATAAGCTTGAAATTCTGTGACCAGTTGCTGCTGCCCGTATTTTCGATCCTCCAGGAGACAGTGAATGCTTCACCCGTAATGAAGGTCGTGCCATCGATTGGGGACTGGGTCTGGAATCTTCCGGTAAAGGACGGAGCGGCAGTCGGTACAGGCGCGTCATTGACAGGAAGCGGGGGAAGCGTGGCTGTCGGCGCACTGGCGATCGCCTGTGCAGTCGCTTCCGCGTCCGCAGCGACCTGTGTCTGGGTCGCATACACTGCCTGTTCGGCTTCTTCCGTCTGACGGCTCTGTTCGGCGATCATATCCATTACAGCCTGCTGGGTCGACTCAATATTAATAGCTTCCTGTGTTGCCGTAGCGTTCGCATTCTCGGTTTTCCTGTTATTCGACAGGACCAGGAAAATGACCAGTCCGACGATCAGCAGAAGGAGCAGGATCAGCAGATATTTCGCATTTTTATTGTCCCTGATACTCGCAGATGCGGCTTTCAGCTTGTCTCCGAGGGATTCGTCATCATCGTCGTCATCATCTTCGGTCGGAGCCCCGGTGCTGTAATAAGAGGCCGGAGGATAATATGCCCCCGCAGCCGCTGGGCTTGCCAGACTGCGCAGCATCATCGCGAATTCGCTCATGGAACCGATCCGCTGAGCCGGAATCTTCGCGGTCGCCTGGTACAGGAACTGCTCGGCCTGCTGTGAAATATTGGGAACATAGTATCTGGGTGAAGGCAGCGGTTCCGAAATCTGCCTGGACATTGTATCCATCGGGGACATCCCGGCGAAAGGACGTCTTCCGGTGATCAGTTCATAGAAGATGATTCCCAGTGAATAAACGTCGGTCCGCGGGTCCGCCGGCATCCCCTGCCCCTGTTCCGGAGCCAGATATTCCGGAGAACCGATCCCGGCTTCCGCTTCGAACTGTCCGTATCCGTGTCCGTTCTCACTGAGCCACTGTGCCAGGCCGAAATCCGTCAGGACAGGTTCCTGATTGCTGCCGATCAGAATATTCGACGGCTTCAGATTTCCATGGATCACACCATACTGATGAGCATATGTAAGTGCATCCGCGACCGGGATCAGCAGCGACGCAGCCTGTTCCACACTCATTTTTGTACCGGCATACTGCGAGAAATTCGCGCCGGAATAAAGATCCATCGTCCATACCGGGACCCCGTTCAGCGACGTAAAATCATAGGTTTTGATGATCGACGGATGGTTCAGCTTTGCTGTTACCGCGATCTGCTGTGCATAGCGCGCAGAAAAATACTGAACAAACTCCGGAGAAACAGTTTCCTTATGGATCATCTTCAGGGCAACTTCGCGGCGGAAGAAATTATCTCCCGCCCGGTACACATCACCGAGCCGTCCTTTCCCGATCAGTCCCATAAACTGATAGCGGTTGTTCAGGTTAAATTGTTCACTCATTCGTTTCCTGCCTTTATTTCTCCGCGGATGACCCGCGTCTGATTTTCATTTTTTATCTATTCTATTATAAAAGCAATTTAATTAACGCGGCACAATTCATATTAGTGCCCGGATTTTCATCACAAAGCAGGCTTTCTCCGGGTACAGCCGGCAGCTGATCGTCCTTTTTTCATCTTATAACGGTCAAAAGAGCCGTTCGGAGTATAATTCTTTTGTTTGCTGCCCAACGGGCGGATCATATCGGGAGGCATTTATCTAATGAAAAGACCCTATCTGAATCTACTCATCATCATCGTGATATTCGCAGCTGCGGTATACATCGACATGCCACATGAGATCGATCTCTTCGGACTGCACCGGCCGGCCGGCCTTAATCTCGGGCTGGATCTTCAGGGCGGTATGCAGGTACTGCTCGAAGCAGATACCGACAGCAGCACGGAAGTGACTGCCGAACAGCTGGATATCGCGCGTCAGATCCTCGAGAACCGGTCCAACGGACTGGGTGTCAGCGAAGTCGTTTTCCAGGTCGCCGGTGAAAACCGCATCGTGGCGGAATTTCCCGGCATGACGAATACAGAAGAAGTACTGGACACCCTGAAAGAAACCGGCATGCTGGAATTTGTTGATACAGGCGATCAGTACTTTGACCCGGACACACCGATCCTGACAGACGGAAGAAGCGAAACGGCTGAAGCGGCCGAAGGACAGACCGTATACCACACGATCCTGACCGGTGCGGACCTGAAAAATGTCGGCGTACAGATGTACGAACAGCGGAATATGCCGGTGGTCGCTTTTGAAATGACCGATGAGGGCAGAAAGATCTTCGCCGAACATACCAGACAGAATATCGGCAGATTTGTGACGCTGGTGCTGGACGGCAGAGTGATCTCCAGCCCCCGCATCAACTCCGAGATCCCGAACGGACAGGGCGTGATCGAAGGCAATTTCACGGTTGAGAGCGCGAATGCCCTCGCGGTCCAGCTGAAATACGGCTCCCTGCCGATCCCGCTGAAGATCGTGGAATACAAAAAAATCGGAGCAACCCTCGGGGAAGACAGCCTGAGCAAAAGCCTCACCGCAGGCCTGATCGGGCTGGGACTGGCTGCCCTTTTCATGCTGATCTATTACCGTGTTCCAGGCATCGCCGCGGTGCTCGCGATCGTTTTCTACGGTGCGGTCACCTTTGCCGTCTACAAAATGATCCCCGTCACACTTTCACTTTCCGGGATCGCGGGGCTGCTGCTGACGACTGGCGGCGCATTCGACTCGAATGTACTGATGTTCGAACGTCTGAAAGAAGAACTCCGTGAAGGGAAAACGGTGGCTCAGGCTGTCAGCCTCTGCTGGCCGCGGGCATGGTCATCGATCCGGGATTCAAACGCCGCGACACTGATCACCAGCGCGATCCTGTTTTACTTCGGGTCTTCGTTCGGTGCCACCATCGTCAAAGGTTTCGCCGTTACACTGGCGCTGGGTGTCGTGATCAGCCTGATCACGACCTGGCTGGTGACCCGTACCCTGCTGTATCTTTTCACAAAGAACATGAAGCAGGAAGACCACGAAAAATGGCTGTCCGCATAAAGGAAAGGAGCGACTGATGAAATTCAATATTCTTGGGAAACGCTACTGGTTCTTTGCCTTTTCACTGCTGCTGATCCTGCCGGGCCTCGTCGTTCTTCTGATCAAAGGAATGCCCCTGAGCATTGACTTCACCGGCGGCACCATGATCGAGCTTCAGTTTGCAGACGGTACAATGCCCGCACGGGAAGACCTCGAACTGGCCACTGAAGAATTCGGGCTGAGCGGATGCACCGTCCAGACCTCCGGAGAGAACAATGCGATCGTCCGCACGGAATTCCTTTCCGATGAACAGATCAATGCCTACATCAACGCGATGGCAGAAAAATATGATCAGGATCCGACAGCGCTCCAGTATAACATCCAGTCTGTAGGTCCTTCTGTTGGGAGCGAAGTGGCGCGCCGCGCATTTCTTGCGGTTGCGGCCGCTGCACTCGGCGTGATCCTTTACATCTGGTTTGCCTTCCGCTCGATCCCCAATTCCTTCCGCTACGGTGTCTGCGCGATCATCGCGATGATCCATGACAGCCTGATCGTGATCAGCCTTTCCGTATTCGGGCAGTTCTGGGGCTGGCAGTTCAGTTCCCTGACGCTGACAGCGCTTCTGACCGTGATCGGTTTTTCCGTCCAGGATAAGATCGTCGTGTTCGACCGCATCCGCGAAAACAGCCGGCTCCTGAAGCACGTGGCATACGAAAAGCTTGTCAATCATTCGATCGTCCAGACCCTGGAACGCTCCATCAACACGCAGCTGATGACTTCCGAGTTCATGCTGCTGTCCATGGCGCTGCTGGGCGGGGCTTCCCTGCGCGATTTTTCCATCATCCTGCTGGTCGGTCTGCTGATGGGGACCTATTCCTCGATCTTCATCGCAGCCCCGCTGCTGGTCGTATGGGAAAACAGGGAATGGGAAACCTGGGGGAAAAAGAAATGATTCACGCCGGGCAGGACATTTGCCTGCCTGACGGATACTGCTGATAAACGGCCGGGGCAGCGGATCGTAAGATCGCTGCCCCGGTTATTTATATCATCTGCTCCGGATGAAAGACCTCATCAAACGCTTCAGCGCTCATGAAGCCGAGCTTCAGACAGGCCTCACGGAGAGAAATATTCTCCGCAAATGCCAGCTTCGCGGTTTTGGCCGCGTTATCATACCCGATATAGGGGTTCAGAGCCGTGACCAGCATCAGCGAATTGTACAGATTATGATGCATCTTCTCCCGGTCGGCAGTGAGTCCGCTGACACAGTGATCCGTAAAGGAACACATTGCGTCGGCAAGCAGCCGGACCGACTGCAGGAAGTTATAGATCAGAACCGGCATAAAGACGTTCAGCTCAAAGTTTCCCTGTGATGCAGCGAAAGCGACCGCCGTATCATTCGCGATCACCTGGACACAGACCATCGTCATCGCCTCGCACTGGGTCGGATTGACCTTTCCGGGCATAATGGAACTTCCGGGTTCATTGGCCGGAATGCGGATCTCCCCCAGGCCGTCCCGCGGTCCGCTTGCCAGCCAGCGGATATCATTAGCGATCTTCATCAGATTCGCGGCAAGAGCCTTCAGCGCGCCGTGCATGAACACAAGCTCATCTTTGGAGGTCAGTGAATGGAACTTGTTCGGAGCCGTTTCGAAAGGGAAGCCGGTCAGTTCGGAGACTGCCTTCGCAGCTTCTTCAGCGAATCCCTCCGGGGCATTCAGGCCGGTCCCGACAGCGGTGCCGCCAAGTGCCAGTCTCGAGATCCCGGGCATCGCGGTCCGGATCTGATCCGCACAGACTTCCACCATATTCCGCCACCCGCTGATCTCCTGTGAAAAGCTGATCGGAACGGCATCCTGCAGGTGCGTTCTGCCGGATTTAACGATCCCCTCATTTTCGGCTTCAAGCTTTCTGAAAGCAGCGATCAGCTTCTCCGCGGCAGGCAGCAGTTTCCGGTTCAGTTCCGTGACTGCGGCAATATGCATCGCGGTCGGGAAAGTATCATTCGAACTCTGGGAACGGTTGACATCATCATTCGGATGCAGCAGTTTTTTGCCGGCGATCTCGTTGCCGCGGTTGGCGATGACTTCGTTGACATTCATATTGGACTGTGTCCCGCTGCCCGTCTGCCAGACCGCGAGCGGGAAATTATCCTTCAGTTTCCCGTCCAGGATCTCATCTGCAGCCCTGCAGATGGCCTCAAGCTTTTCTTTCTCAAGCCTGCCAAGCCTGAAATTGGCCAGCGCGGCGGATTTCTTCAGGACCGCGAAAGCCGAAATGATCTCCTCCGGCATCTTTTCAATACCGATCCGGAAGTTCTGATAACTCCGCTGTGTCTGGGCTCCCCAATACTTATCCGCAGGAACTTTCATCTCTCCCATTGAGTCATGTTCGATCCTGTACTCCATTGCGCTTTTCTCCTTCTTTTCAGGGCCGGGCTGCCCGGTTTGTACAGCAATTATACATCACCGGCAGCAAAGGGGACCATGGTGTCACTTTTTCAGAAGTAAAGCAGGCCAAACCGTGGTAATATAAGAACGCAACGTGCGGCAACAAAGCGTAAGACCGGTTGAATGCCGCGCGTTTTTGTATTAAACCCGGGCGCACGGCAGCGGAATGCCGTGCGCTTTTTTATTTGGAGCAGAACAGTAACCATGGAACAACAAAAAGATATGAACCGTTTTCTCGGCGAAGAGCCGGTCGGCAAACTGATGCGGCGGTACGCCGTACCGTGCATCATCTCCCTTCTGGTCGGAGCACTGTATAATATTGTCGACCAGATCTTCATTGCAAACGCAGCTTATCTCGGCTCGTACGGGAATGCCGCGAACACCGTAGTCTTTCCGCTGACGGTCATCGCACTGGCCGCCGCAGTGATGATCGGCGACGGGTGCTGTGCCTTTGTCAGTATCAGCCTCGGGAAAGCCCGGTCTCAGGACGCTAAAAAATCGGTCGGGAATGCGATCCTGCTGACCGTGATCTGCAGTCTGATCATCACCGCGGTCTATCTGATCTTCAGCGAAGCGATCCTGACCATGTTCGGCGGAACCGTCAACGCGGAGACCTTCAGACATTCCAAAGAATACTTCTTCTGGATCAGTCTCGGGATCCCGTTCTATATGTTCGGGCAGGCAATGAATCCGGTCATCCGTGCGGACGGAGATCCGAAATTCGCCATGATCTCCACCCTTGCCGGAGCTGCAGTCAACATCGTTCTGGATCCGGTCTTCATTTTTGCCTGCAAATGGGGCATGATGGGAGCGGCGCTTGCCACGATCCTCGGGCAGTTTGTCACCGCGGTTCTGGCCATACTATATGTTCTCCGAATGAAGCATATCAAACCCTGCAGGTCCGATTTCAGACCGGACGGAGCGATCATACGGCAAAGCCTGCTGCTCGGGATGACGTCATTCCTTTCCCAAATCTCACTGGTAGCCGCAATGGCAGCCATCAATAATATGATCCGGAAGTACGGCGCCATGGATCCCGTATTCGGGCAGGAACAGTACGCGCAGATCCCGATGGCTGTCGTGGGGATCGTCATGAAGTTCTTCCAAATCGTGATCTCCATCGTGGTCGGAATGGCAGCCGGCTGTATTCCCGTCGTCGGGTTCAATATGGGAGCCGGACTGCACGGACGCGTAAAGGAACTTTTCACAAAGCTGCTGAAAGCCGAAGCCGCGGTCGGTTTCATTGCGCTGCTGATCGTCGAACTGCTGCCCCGCCAGCTCATCGGGATCTTCGGTGCAGCGAATGAAAGCGTCTATTACACAGAATTCGCCATAAAGGCCTTCCGTGTTTACCTCTGCATGATCGTCTTTGCCTGCATCAACAAAGCCTGCTTCATCTTTCTTCAGGCAATGGGCAAAGGCGCCGCTTCTACCTCCCTTTCAATGATCCGGGAAGTCGTCTTCGGGGTCGGATTCGCCCTGCTGCTGCCCGTCTTTTTCGGACTGGACGGGGTGCTGTACTCCATGCCGCTTTCGGACCTGCTGACCTTTATCATCGCGTTTTTTATGATCCGGCAGACTTACCGTGAGCTCGGCTGAGCGGACCGGATCAGCCAATACAAGCCATCCGTAAACAGGCCGGGGTTCCGGCCTGTTTCGTTTCTCTAACCTTTCTCTCATCAGATCCGGAAAATTCAGGTTATAATCTTAGAGGGTTTTAAAAAATTTCCCCTGTTTGGAGGACATTATGAACGAGATATTTGTAACCGGGCACCGTAACCCGGATACGGATTCTGTTATCGCTGCGATGTCCTATGCGTCGCTGCGGAACGCGCTCGGGGACCGAAATTACATCCCCGTCCATCTGGACCATATCAATGATGAGACCCAGCGGATCCTGGACTATTTCGGGTTTGACGCACCGGCACGGCTGCGGAACGTCCGTACCCAGGTCGGCGATCTGGATTACGACACACCTCCCGCGCTGAATTCCACCGTACCGATCGACCGGGCCTGGACCGTCATTCAGGAACAGGGTTTTTCCAATCTTCCGGTGATCAACGAAGACGGAACACTTTACGGGATGCTTTCAGCCGGTGATATCACGGAATTCTACATGAAGGCCAATGAGGATGGCTATGTGGAAAACGTCCCGATTTTCAACCTCATGAGCGTCCTGGAAGGCCGGCTGATCTCCGATGTGCACGAAAAAGAGACGATCTCGGGCGATATCATCGTCGCGCTCCCGCAGGATTACGAAGAAATGCCTTTCCATAAAAAACAAAGCATCGTCATCTGCGGAAGCCAGCCGGACATGATCCGAAAGGCGCTGGACTTCGGTGTCGAATGTCTGATCATCTGTCAGACCGAGATCGACCCTGCCTGGATCGCCGATCCGGGCAGCACCTGCATCATCTCCACACCCTTTGACGCGCGCTACACCTCCAGCCAGATTATTCAGGCCGTTCCCATATCCGGCCACTGTGTCACGGAAAAGGTGACCTGCTTCCACCTGAAGGATTACGTTGATGAAATCCGGGACAAAATGACCGACCGGCGGGATATTTACTATCCGGTACTGGACGACCAGGAAAAAGTGATCGGTATGCTTTCCCGCTATCATCTGATGCGCCCGAAACGCAAACAGGTCGTTCTGGTGGACCACAATGAAATGGCGCAGGCTGTTCCCGGTCTGAATGAAGCGGAGATCCTTGAGATCATTGATCACCACCGGCTGGCTGATATCCAGACCCTGCAGCCGATCCGCATGCGCAACGAACCGGTCGGCAGCACCACGACGATCATTGCATATATGTATCAGGAACACGGCGTCGTTCCTTCCAGGAAACTCGCTGGACTGATGCTCGGCGCGATCCTTTCGGACACGGTCATGTTCAAATCCCCGACCTGCACCAAACGCGATATCGCCATGGCCGAACGGCTGGCAAGGATCGCGGGGGCCACGATCGAGGAACTGGGGAAAGCGCTCTTTGAGAACAACTTTGATTCCGCCACGGACCTGAACCAGATGGTCACACGGGACTTCAAGGAATTCCATATTGCTGAAGAAAAATTCGGTGTCGGCCAGATCACCAGCTACGATTCGGATGACCTTCTCGCCCGGAAGCAGGATTTCCTGGATATTCTCCGCACGCTGATGAAGAACCGGAAATACACCTTCATCATGCTGATGATCACGGATGTTCTGCTCGGAGGGACCCACCTGCTTTACGTCGGGAGCGACGACATTATCCGCCACGCGTTCAACCTGGAGCCGGAGGACGGTATGGTTTTTCTCCCGGGTGTGATGTCCAGAAAGAAACAGGTGATCCCAGCACTCTCGGACCTGTGGGGCTGATCCGCCTTTTCGAAAATACGACGAAAAAGGGACTGCTTTGTGCAGTCCCTTTTTTCAATGCAAAGATATCCCGCCGCGCGCTCCTTTCCGCGCGGTGTTTGCTTTTTTATTCTGAACATTCACATTTCGCTGCTTACAAACATCCGGTTCGGTGTCCGGGGACCGTATTTCCGGAGCTCCGGCTATGAAGTGTCAGCCGTGCACAGGGCAGTTTTCCGTTCCGACCAGGGGAGCGTATGGCGGCAGAAGAACTCCCACAGCGCTTCATCCCGCAGGATTGGGGAAACTTCCATATCGTCCATGTCTTTCCCGCATTCCTGCTCCTGCAGGTCCTCCGGTTCAGACAGCTCTGTATTCCCGGCTGCAGCTTTTTCTTCGGCCGCCGGCCCGTTTTCAGGCCGGATCGCTGCGGAACGGGCACCGCCGTCCACCATATTGCCGGACAGGCCCGGTGCTGTGATCACCGTTTCTTCGGGCAGGGATCCGGAAGAAATAACCGGCAGCGGACTCATGGCCGGAGCCGCGGTCAGCGCACCTGCAGGCGGCTCCGCAGCAGCAGAAATGGAACTGCTTTCAGACAAAGCAGCAGATCGCTTTACGGCCGGTTTCGCTGCCGGAGCGGAATGCTCAAGGCGGTCCTGCGTCCGGTACAGGCGAAAGATCAGGTTCTGCCAGCGCAGCTGACAGGTGAACAGGCGCGTGCAGACCGTCGGGTTTTTCCCGGCGGAGACCCTGACGCCGTCACTGCATTTTTTGAAATGAAAGCCGGCGATATCCAGCAGTTCGCCGATCTGCATCGGCGCCTCGGACAGGTCTTCACCCAGCACATGCAGGGTCACCAGTCCGCGGCCGATCGTCGTCACGGCGTCCATGATCACCTTCGTCGTCCGGACAAAGGGGAGCCCGAAGCGGTTCTCCTCCATCCCGTCCTTCAGCCAGCGCTTCAGGTTTTCCGTGGTTGCGCGGAGCGTCTCCAGACAGGAGATCCGCTTCACCTCATCCGGGGTGTGGTGAACTTCCCTGGGCAGCGATGTCCCGAACCGCTCCATTTCCGCTTCGGAGAGGCATTCCATGCCATAGGACATGTAACACATCATATCGCCGATCAGAAAATCATCGTATGGATCCATGGTATGCCTCCTTCCTTTAGTCATTGGTCACTGGTCATTCGTCAGTGGCAGGAAGCCGGTAACCGGCAGCCGGCTGCGCGAAGCACACTGCATCACACTGCCGGCTGACTGCTGCCTGCTGCCTCCTGTTAAAAACCAGTTTACACTGCCTTTTAAAAAAAATAAACCGGCAATGTTGCCGGTTGACTTTTCAATAAAAATGTGGTAGTGAGCAGGGGACCGGCCCCTTGTGGGCCTGTCCCCGCCCCACGGTGAGGGCAAAACGTCCGGCACAAGGCTGAAAATCACGCTGCCCGGCGATGAATGATATATTGACAAAAAGACATTTTTCCGTTAAAAGGGTTAGTATTATTAAAAGGCTGAAGTACAAACAGCATCACCGGTCATTGAATAAAAGATATATCCGTAAAATACAGGTAAATCTCATTAAGAGCCAGGCGGATGCGCAATTTTATATGTCGTCTCAGGC
>CADBKS010000067.1 GCA_902795255.1 uncultured Chloroflexota bacterium | reverse complement strand
GAGCATTTTCTGAATAAACCAGCTGCCGTTCGGGAGAAGTTCCGTTCCGTTCCCGTCATCATCCACACGGAGGAACCCCTGCGCGATCCAGTTTTGGAAAAGCGCAAGTGCTTTTTCCGGCCCGAGCACATCAATAAAAGGCTCCGGAGCGGGAGTCCCGCCGCGGATCTCCCGTTCCAGCCGGGCAAACGCCTGTTCCGGAGCTGTCCGTATCAGGCCGCCGGAAAGTCCGGGAAGCCCGGCTCCGATCCCGACCCGGTATTCGGGAAGTTCGGCATGACGGTACAGGCAGTTCCCGAAATAACCGTCGGCAATCGTTCCGAAGGAAAGCAGATCCTCCCCGCGGGCCGGCGAGGTAAAATAGCGGTTGTCATCACGCCCCTTCGACATATGGTTATAGATCCGGCGGTGATAACCGAGCTGCTCCGTCAGCCAGAAAGCATACTGGAACTGCCGCCACATCGCCGGGAGATCCGGGTCCGCGATGCCGTGATGTTCAAAGAAGACCCGGTTGCGGGGAGAGCGGACCAGCTCATAGATCGAGAATCCCTCCACCCCGGCCGCTGCCATCTCTTCAATATCGGGACGGATGTCTTCCTCCGTATATCCGGGCAGCCCGATGATCACATCCGTGCTGACGATCCAGCCGGCGCTGACCGCATAGCGGAGCTTTTCCAGCACTGTCCGGCCGGATTCATGCCGGCCGATCAGCCGCCGGACCGGATCCTGCAGGGACTGGACGCCCACATGCAGCCGGGTAAAACCCAGCCGCTGCAGGGCATCCAGCACTTTTTCATCCAGATCCGAAGAAGTCGACTCCAGCGCCAGTTCGGTTCCTGCATCAACAGTGAAAAATGACCGGATCCGGTCCATGACCCGGGCGAGTCCGTCCGTACCGATCATCAGCGGGGTCCCGCCCCCGAAATGGACAGTGGAAAGCTTTTTCCCGCGCAGGGACGGGACATTTTCCGCCCACCAGGTGATCTCTTGTTCAAGCAGTCCGACATAAGCGTCACGCTCCGCCATCCGGGCGGGTGTGAGCGGAAAAGAATAACAGTCACAGTATCCGCAGCGCGTCCTGCAAAAGGGGACATGGGCATAAATACAGAAGGTATCGGCGGGGCTCTCCACCGCGGCACGGCATACCGCCCGGATCAGATCCCCGCCGGAATCCGTCATCGGCCGCTGCGCCCAAAGCGGCAGCGGCATCGCCCGTTCGGCAAGGATCTCGGGCAGTGTCCGACTGTCAAACCGCCGCAGCCTCTCTTCCTGCTCCCTGAGCCGATCCTCAAAACACTCCATACTTTTTCCCCGTCACCAGTGCCTACAGTCACCGCGCAGCATCTATAAATCGACGCGAAGCGTCACCGATTTAACTTCACTCTGAACTCTGAACTCTTCACTCTTCACTCTGATACAGCCATTCACTATTTAATTCGGGTGCCAGTAATGTCCGCCCTGGGAGTCACAGGTACAGACCGTGTTGCAGGAACAGTGGCCGTCACAGGAACATGGGGCTCTGACCGTATCACAGGTACAGACGACATGGCCGTCGCAGCTGCAGACATGACCGGCAACACAGTTGCACACACATACCGCTCCGGCCGGGATCGGTGAACCGCAGGGGAGGGTCACCGTCACCGTCTGGCCGGTGACCGCATCCGTCTGTTTGATCTGGATCCCCTCCGAATCCTCCTTCATCTCATCCAGATCGACCGGGCAGCCGATCACTTTAAGATCCGGCAGACTGAAAAACAGAATGCTCTTTCCGACCGCGAAAGCGAATTTCGAGCCGTCTTTTGCCACAGCGATCTGCGGGATGCGGTCCGTTTTCACCCCGCAGGCTTTATCATGCAGGACTGAACCGTCCGCCATGGAGATCAGCCGGACATGGAAAGCAGAATCAGAAACGATCCCGACCGAACCGTCCGGCGTGACCGCAGCAGCGCTGAGCCCGGAGAGATCCTGTTTCCAGATCACACTTCCGTCGACGAGCGAACACAGGCGGCATCCGCTGCTGTCCCCGAGGAGTACTCTGGACTCACCGGGAGCAACGGCATAATAACTGCAGGGGGCCTCAAACGTACGCTGATCCCCGCTGACCGGATCCAGAATGGCAAAACCGTTTTGGAGCTGCAGGAAAAACTTATTGCTGCCCGCAAGATATTGGATCGACAGCACTTTCCCTTCCAGGTCACAAACCTTTTTATTGTTTGTATACGAATCCGACGCCCGGTTCATATAAAGGGCCCCGTCCTGAACACTGCAGATATTCGACTCCTGATCGATCGTCCATACCGAAAGGTCCGTATCCGGCACGATCGGGGACTTCATCGAAGAGTTATTTGAAAGCGGGAGCGTATAAAACTCGAATTTCTCCGAAAAGACCACCGGATCGGAACGGTTGTATCCCGTGACCTTCGGAGCATTTTTCTTAAAGGCATTTTTGACACTGCCGAGAAGCGCGTAATTCTGAAAATTCCAGCACTTCATCAGCCCGCCGCTGTCCCGGGAGAGCAGATATTTGCCGTCCGGTGAAAGCAACAGGTGCGTGATCACCTCGCTGTGTGCCAGTGAATTGATACACAGCGAATAAATGTCATCCGCAGCGGATGCCGGCCGTACAAAACGGCTGTTCAGCCCGATCCCGACCGCCGCCGCACCGATCCCGGCCGCCTTCAGAAAATCCCGCCGGCTGAACTGCCAGCCTCCCCCATCCTGCCGGAGCGCATAAACCTCCGGCTTCTCCTTTTTCGTCTGTCCGCTCATAACTACCTCCCTGAGTCAACAGAAAAACACCGATCCGATCAATTCGGATACCAGTAACTTGAACCATATGACCTGCTGCTCGAATGACCGTTGCAGCTGCAGTTTACCGCGCAGCCGCCCCGACCTGCAACGCAGTTGCAGGTACAGACCGCACCGCTTGGGACCGCAGCCCCGCAGGGCAGCGTGTAATGGACCTCTTTGCCGGTCAGAACGTCCTTCCCGGTGACCTCAACGCCCTTTTTATTGTCTTTCATCTCCTTAATATCCAGCGGACAGCCGATCAGCTTCAGATCCGGCAGGCTGATAAAGAGGATCGAATTTCCGTAACAGCAGGCGATCTTTGTGCCGTCACCGGCCACAGCGATATCACTCGTAAAGGAAAACTGATTATTGAAATTCTCCTCTGCGAGGAAAGAACCGTCAGCAAGCTCCCTCAATTCGACCGTAAGATCCGTCGTGAGGACAGCGATCGCCCCGTCAGGCGTCACGGCTGTCTTATGGTAATCATGTTCCCCGAAACAGTCCCAGATCAGTCCGCCGCCGGTCAGTGAGTAAAGACAGAGATGGGACGATCCGCCCTCTTCCTCCGCGGCCAGCAGCACCGCGGTCTCACCCGGCAGGACCGCAAAATCCCTGCAGGGCGGGAAAGGATCACTGACCGAACCATCTTCCGTATCGACGATCCCGCAGCCCTCGCTTCCGAAGGACGCGAAAAGTTTCTTCCCGCCGTCAAAAGCGGCGCATTTCGTGATCTTTTTCCCGATATCCAGCGTGACCGCTTTTTCATACTTGTCCGTACCCGTTTTTGCCCTGGCGATCAGCAGTTTTCCGTCTGTTGCCGCATAGATGTTTCCGTTTTTCGCGGCGGTTACCGCAGTCAGAGCCGTTTTATTGCCCTTCAGACTGACGGAACGGATCGTCCCGGCACTGAGTGCAGGAAGATCCATATAGTAGATATTGTCCCGCTGAGAATCAAAACAATAGGTTACGGCAGATTTTTTCTTAATAAAACCCGGTGCGGAATTTGATGCCGGCCGGCTATGGGAATGTGTGCCGACAAGCACATAATTTTCAAAATCCCAGCACTTGAATTTCGTACCGGAATTGGTCCGGGACCAGGAGATCAGGTATTTTCCGTCGGCTGAAGTGCAGATGCCCTGGATATCCTTGTCATGGGCCGGAGCATTCCGGCAGATATTTTCCAGGGATTCCTCATCCGCGGAAACCGGCTGCAGAAAACTGCTGCACAGTCCGGCGCTGACAACGGCCGCACCGATCCCGGCGGCTTTCAGAAAATCCCGGCGGCTGATCTGCCAGCTGCCATCATCCCGATGGAGCGCGTAGACCTCAGGTTTTTCATTATGATCGATCTCATTCATATAACACCTCTCCGATAACACCGCCGGCCGGACATTATCCTTCCGCAACACCCATGGAAAGCCTGCGCAGCAGCAGCTCCAGGGTGATCTTCCGGTTGATCTCACAGCGGTTATAGGGCCATTCCCCACCTTCCGCCGGCAGCCCGCGGGTGAAACAGTCGCCCGCGCAGTGATAATAACAGAAGCATTCCGTACATTTGTCCCTGCGGTGCAGGATCTCATTCATCTGTGCGAAACGGCTTTCCTCATCGATAAAAAGTCCGGCAGCATCCGCATGCCCAAACACACCGCCGCACTGACCGTCCCGGCCTGTCGTCTCATAACAGCCGGTCACCTGCCCCAGAGGGTTGACCGTCAGGCTACCGCCCAGAGGCGCGCTGCAGAAAGATGAGGTAACGCCCTCCGGACGTGCGCCGGAATAATAAAGCAGCCTGCCATGGGCTGCAGCGATATCCCAGGCTTCAAGGAAAGCCTCCGCGAAACGCTGTCCCTGTTCGCGGTACGCCGTCCCATGCGCCCCGCGGATCTCATAAAAGGCCGGTTCCGCCTGGATCTGCCCGCATCCCGTATTTTCACAGAAGAAGCGCACATTCTCCGGCAGCAGACTGAAACGATCCGGCGTCACGGTCATCCGAATGCTGAACGGGTACCCGGCCTTCGTGAGCTGTTCCACGGACCGCATCACCCGATCAAAAGAAGGGCGGCCTCCCGGCAGGGGGCGCTGGGCATTCTGGGTCTCCGCTGCCCCGTCCATGGAGATCGTCATATCATCGATCCATTCCATCAGCCATTTGCCGTACGCTTCATCCCAGAAACCGTTCGTAACGATATGCAGAGAGGCCCGGAGCGGTTTTGCCCGCGCGTATTCCGCCAGTTCCCGCATCGCGTCCCGGTGAAGCGTCGGCTCCCCTCCGCCATGGAAGGTGACCGAAAAACTGTCCATCCCCAGCTTCCGCGCATTTTCGCACACGGTGTCGATCACGATCTTCGCGACAGCCGGATCCAGATCCAGGTTATTGGTTTCCCCGCCGTTAGCATAGCAGTAAATGCAGCGCAGATTGCAGCGGTTGCTCATCAGCAGCGCGGCGCCGGTCGGAAGGAACTGCTTCAGGTCGGGTTCCGGCGGTTCCGGCGGATCCGGACTTGTAAAACCGGCAGCATCAAAGAAATCCAGCACCTCCGGCTCATCCGCGAAGGCTTCCCGGTCTGAACCTTCGCACCAGCGTTCCGCGCAGTCCGCCATCGCCCGGTTGCCGAGGAAAAGAAGCCCGCGCAGAGGGCGGTAGATCAGGAATTTATCCTGAAACGGTATCAGATAAAGCGTCTTCCCCCCCATCAGTTCTCCCGCAGATCCATAGCGGCAAATCCGTACTGCCGCGCATATTCGAACAGGCACCGCTCCGCGGTGTCCAGGAGCTCCGCTTCCGCCAGGGTACGGCTGACCCGACAGCGGAATGAGCCCGCGTCCTTCAGGTCTCCCGGAAGCATCGGGCAGACATCCGGGCAGCCGCGTGCGCAGTGGAAACGATTAAAGCAGCCTGCACAAGCAGGATCCTCTCCTGAAAGTTCATCGAACAGGAAGTTATCCACAAGCAGTGCAAGCCCGCTGTATTCGGCAGAACGGCGCGAACTGACCGCGAAACAGGCCGAACTTCCGTCCGGCGGGACCAGGTGCAGCACCTGCCGGAAGATCTGACAGTAACGCCCGTGGATCTCGCCCGGTCTGCTGCCGCTGAAAGTCAGGCGGACACCTTCTGCCCTCATTTTTTTTGCGGCGGACAAATACTGCTCACAGAAAAGATCCGCCAACTCCGGGTCCGGACCGGCACCCCGGCAGTAAACAGGTTCCAGATGGATCTCGTCCGCATGCAGCTGTCCCGCCAGATAAGCCGTGATCTCCCCGATCCGGGAAAACGCCTGTGGACGGACCGTCACACGGACATTCAGCCGTCCCATGATACGCTTCAGAACAGCCGCGGTCCTTTCCGCAGTCTGAGACGAATCTCCACCTCCCCGCAGCGGCCGCTGCGTATTCTGTATTTCCGGCGGTCCGTCCAGCGACAAACCCACCGCATCAAAATGCTCCGCGATCCAGCGCGCTTTCTCCTCTTCCATCACCCCGTTTGTGGCAATGTAGGAGAAAAACGGCACGTTCTCCGCTTCACACATTTCCCGCAGCTCTTCCAGGATCTCCGGCAGCCGCGGATCCAGGGAAGGTTCCCCGCCTCCCTGAAACACGGCCGTAAAAGGCATATCCGTCTTTTTACAGTTCGCAAGGACCGTCTGGGCGGAACTCCGGATCCATTCGGGATCCAGAAGAAGGGCCGGTTCCCTGCTCTTTTCGGCGAAACAATACACGCAACCAAGGCTGCACGCAAGCGACGTGTAAAGTGTCAGACAGACCGGATGATAAGACTCCGGATCGCGGATCTGCTCCCACTGGACCAGTGCAGATGATGCGGCGCCGATCAGATCTGCAGCGGCCGGATTTCCGAACGGGATCTCCCCGGCGAGGATATCCCGGATCTCCCTGGCATGGTCCGCGTCAGCGGCAGCCAGATAACCCGGCGCGTAAAACAGCGTCAGGTCATCGGCCGGCCTGCTGAAGATCGGCAGGTCCTCATCCGGCAGCTTACGGAAATGATCAGTCAGGTCTTCCCGGTTCACAGACACGTACCTCACACAGTTTCAAAAAGACCGCCCGCACCGTTTCGCGTGCGCGTTCCTCATCCCAGCCGGTATACGCAGCCGTTTTTTCGACGGCTTCCTCCATGGTCTGTATGCCGTTGAACTGGTTGAAGATGAACAGCGCGGGAGAATCCAGATCAAAAAGCGGGATCGGATCGACAGAAGCGGAAGTTTCGGCATAAACGATCCCCTTAGACAGGCTGATCCCGGCCTTCTTGTTGACCGCGGGAAACAGCGCACCGAATGTATCCTCATCAAGCGCCGGCAGGTCCTCGATCCGATAGCTCGGGATCCCCTCCTGCGAACGGATCCGTTCTTCGGCAGCATCCGCGGCCGCGCTGAGCATACCGCGGCGCGAGACCCGGATCCGGATCCCGGAGACTTTCCGCGGAAGTTTTTCGAGGTCGATCAGCAGTTCTTTCATTCTGTCTCCTTCAGCGGCTGAAAGCGGCGCAGGCGGGCCGACAGGCAGCCGCCGCAGCAAGCTTCCGTCTCAAAAAGCGGGCATTCCGCGCATTCCGGATAGATCCCGAACGCGTGCCAGGGTTCCAGCACCCGGCTCATTTCGCCGTACGCTTCTCCCGCATCGGAGAAATCGGAGCGGGAAAGAGAGACCAGGTTCGAAAGCCCGAAACAGGGCAGGATCGTACCTCCTGCACAAAGATCCAGAACCGGCGTACAGCGGGAATGATAGTGAAAACCGTTCGCGGTAAGCTCCTCAAAACGGTCCCCAAACATACAGCGGACAAAACCGCAGTCCGCATCCAGATCGATCCCGAAACGCGATGTTATCGCAGACTGCTTCAGCAAAGCCTGTCCGATCGCAGGATACTGTTTCGGGTGAACGGACACATTGGATCCCCGCCAGGTCGGATTCGCGATACCGACCCGGATCGTCCGGCGCAGACCGAATGCGTCGATCATCGCGATCGCCACAGCGAAAGTGAAGACCGGCGAGGTCAGCGTCATTCCCGGCATCGCCCGCGGGCCGAGCATCTTCAGGGTATCCCGCTGCCGGCTGATGTCCTCCTTACGGACCGCGGCACTCACATTGACCACCACGGAACAGACCTCCGGGTCCAGTTCCCGAAGCACATCCCGGGCCAAATCCGGCATCACACCGTTCGTAAAAACCGTGACCGAACAGCCCTTTTCCGCACCGAGCCGGACAAACTCGGCAAATTTCGGATGCAGGGATGGTTCTCCTCCGAGCAGACGGAGTTCCCGGATCCCGCCCGCGATCACAAAATCCAGCCAGTCCCGGACCTCTGCTTCATCCATCTGCCGTTTTCCGTCCCCCAGCATCCGGACACGGGAATCAGCGGCAAAACAGAACGCGCAGTCCGCGTTGCAGTAATTCGTGAGGATCAGATTCGCCATCAGGCAGCCTCCCGGTGAAGTTCATCCCAAACCGTTTCGATATCGGAACGGTCCAGTCCGGCATGCTCAAGCTGAAACCGCAGTGCTTCCTCACCCTCTAAAATCTGCAGGATCCCCGCCGGAAAGTCCGCCTTGAAGATCCGCGGACCCTCCCGGAGCCAGCCGCGGTCCGCATCTTCCGGGAGATCCGGCATAACCGTACCGCAGTCGTCTCCCGCTGTTTCCGGCTCTGATCGGAAATAGTAATGTTCCAACAGCGTCGGCGGAATATTTTCAAAGGAAACCTTCCCGCAGCGAAAATCCATGCATGCTGTAAGCCAGTCCAGATAAGCCCTGTTGCTGACCGCACAGTCCCCCAGCGGGGCATGACCGAGCCGGTCCAGCAGCTGCCAGAGGGTCAGGACCTTCGTGATCCTGCAGAAGTCCGCGCTCCGCTCCCGGTTCAGCACACATCCTCCCGCGCAGTAAGCGTAACAGAAACAGCCCCGGCAGGCTTCCCGTTTTTCCTCGCTCAGCGCCCGCTGCTTCTCCAGCCGGTCCGGATCGATCTGCAGCGCTCCGTTTTCGATCCGGCCGAAATGCAGATCGACTCCTCCGGCATGCTGATTTTCAGAAAGCTGCCAGCAGCTCCCGACACGTCCTTCAGGGTCGGCGATCAGCGCGTCCCTGCCCATCGGACAGAGCGAATTGCGGGTTTCCGAAATATCCCCGGAAGAACAGACGAGCCGGATATGCCGGTTGTCCAGGACCAGCCGTGCAAGCGTCCAGTTCCGGATATACAGATCCGCATCCGGCGGCTTCAGCCCGTTCCGCTCCGCCGGTCCGCTTTCGATCATCGGCTCCAGACAGACCGCTTCCGGCATCCAGCGCTGAGAAAGGAACAGCGCCCATTCCGCCAGTTCCCCGACATTTTCGGCCGAAACACAGGAGCGGATGATCAATTCGCAGTTCCCGCGGGAAAACAGGTCCGCACTCCGGCAGACCTGTTCAAATGATCCTTTCCCGCCGCGCGCCGGCCGGTGACGGTCCTGTACTTTCTGGGGGCCGTCCAGCGAAAGCACCACGGTGTCAAAATTCGCGGCGATCCAGCGGCAGCGTTCCTCGGAATAAAAGCCGTTGGTCGTCACCTCAAAATGGGTGTTCACGCCAAGTTCTTCTGCCTTTAAACGGGCATAATTCACCGCAAAGACCACTTCTTTGAACGCCGCGAAAGGCTCCCCGCCGAAGAAATGCATGTTCAAGACAGCGTTCTCCCTGCCGCGCAGGAGCTCCGCATAAGCATCCACGGCCTCACGGATCTGCCGGAAAGACATCAGCGGCTGTTCCCGGAGCGCGACGAAGTCACAGTAAGCACAGGCCATCATACAGCCCCGGGTCGGGACCAGTCCCAGAAAAAGCGGATCCGGTGCTCCGTAATGCCGCTCCGGACGGCGGCCCGGCTTCCGCAGGTCCGCGATCCATTCCGCCCCTTCCGGAATCGGTTCATCCTCATCTTCAAGGCAGCGGACCGCAGCCTCAGCCATGGACGGATTGACCAGCGTCGTGATCCCGTGAAAAGGGGCGGAGATCACGACGGCGTCAAAGCTGACCGGTATGAACCAGACATCATCCTTCATTACTGATCGTCACTCACAGCACAGCGGAAGCCGCGGTCCAGGCTATAAGACGTGTTCAGGGCGTAAAAACGGTCCGCTGTCCGCGCATTGTTTTCAGAGGTTTGGGCCGAACCGCCCCGGATCACATAATAATTTCCGTTCACCGGACCGGTCGGATCGACCGGCTGGTCGGTCACCGAATACCAGGTTTCCTGATAGCGGTCCAGGATCCATTCCGAAACATTGCCGCCCATGTCAAAAATACCGAAAGCGCTCACATCCTCCGGAGAATCCCCGACAGCAAGCGTGTCGTAATTCCCGTTCCCGGAATAGTTCAGCGACTTCGGCTGAAAAACATTCCCCCACGGATAAGTATTTCCGTCCGGACCTTTGGCGGCGTATTCCCATTCCGCTTCTGTCGGGAGCCGTGTATTGGCCCACGCACAGTAGGCTTCCGCCTGGGCGCGGTCAACCGCGACGACCGGATAATTCGCAAAAGCCGGATCACCGTAATAGGAGGCATTGCGGAATGACTTTGTTTCATGCGGTTCCGTGCAGGCTCCTTCGGCAACACACAGCGCATACTGTCCGTTCGTGACCTCATAGATATCGATCCAGTAGGCCGAAAGCGATACCTCATGCACCGGTTTTTCATCGACTGCACCGCCCGGGACGCCCATCATAAAGGAGGAAGCGGGGATATAAGCCATCTCCGCATCGTCTTTCACACGGACGCCCTCCTCACGCCAGAGGTCCGGGTTGGACAGCACCGCTGCGCTGACCTCACTGATCTCAAACCGGTCTACTGTCAGCATATCCGCATCCGCAAAACAGCGGAAGCCGATATTGTCCGCGGCATAATCTTCAAGTGTTTCCAGTTCGGCAACTGCGCCGACATTTTCGGGATAACTGTTCCAGGCCCCGCCGAAAGCGGCAGCGGTGCCGGTCTTTTCACTGTCCGCGGCCCATTCCCACACATTGCCGGCCATCTGCACCATCCCATAGACCGAAGCATTGTTCCGGCGGAAAGCAGTCACCGGAACGGTCAAAGCCGTTTGAGCAGCTCCCGTCCCCAGTGTGCTCCGGTCGGTCCCCACACAGTTGGTATTGGTCTCATTCAGTTTTCTGCCGTCCGGAAGGACAGCTGCGGCTTTCCATTCATCCGCCGTCGGGAGACGCATCCCGGCCCATTCACAGTAAGCGGCAGCCTGGTCCCTTGTGACAAAGACCATCGGCAGTTTTTCCGCATCGTCCGAATCGAGAATTCCGGGATAAGCGCGTTTTTCAAGCATCTCAGGCATATCCCAGGCTTCCGCATCCGCGAACTGCGCGTACTGCTCCACCGTCACGGCATAAACCGCCGCAAGCACACCGTTTTCAGTCTGCCGCAGTACGGACCCGTCGGCCTTCGCTATGACAGAAGCCCCTTCGCTCAACTGAATAAGGTCAACAGCGGGTTCCGCAGCTGCCGGTTCCGTTGCAGCAGGCTCTTTTTGTTCCCGGTCTTTTTCCTCATCCACAGATTCCGGATCCGATTTTTTCCGGCTGACCATTGAAAACAGGCTGTCAAGCAGAGAAGAAGACTCTCCGTCCGTTTCCGCTGTGTCCGTAACTCCGCTCCCGCCCGTGTCATCCGCAGCAGCGTTCACAGATCCGCTCTTTGAAGCATCCGTATCATTCCCGGATCTCGTCTTCGCGTCACGGTTCTCACCGCCGATCTCCGAAACAGCCGGGGCAGGTTCCGCTTCAGCGGCTTCGATCGTTTCCGCCTCGATCACTTCTGCTTCGATCACTTCCGCATCGATCTCGCCGGCTTCGCTCACCGGGACCGCACTGCCGCCCGAGAAAAGATCGGAAGTCAGTGAATCCGCGTCCGCGAAGCAGCGGAACCCGATATTATTTGCAAAAAACCCCGGGAGCGTTTCCAGGACCGCATCTTCCAGTGAAGGCAGCTGGAAACTGTTCCAGGCTCCGCCCATCGCTTTGACAGTCGGGGCATCTTTTTCAGGAGCTGTCCATTCCCAGACATTTCCCGTCATTCCCACGATCCCGTACACAGAGGTATACTTTTCCCCCGCCGAAACCGGGACGGTCATCGCAAGCTGCGCTTTCTTCTGGACGCTGTCCCGCATATAGATCCAGCGATAAGGATAGCCGATAAAATTCGCCTCTTCCGCAGAAATCGGGGAACCTTCAGCTGCCGTCATCCATTCATCAGCCGAAGGAAGCCGCATCCCGGCCCATCCGCAGTAAACAGCCGCCTGATCTGCCGTCACATCGACCATCGGCAGATTTTCCGCATAACCCAGCGGCTTCTGCCCCATGAGATCGACATAGGCTCCGATCTTCAGGCCGTTTTCCCTGAGAAAAGCGAACAGATTTTTATCCAGCGTCCGGTATGCATCAATGCCGACCTGCGCAGGCATATCGCAGACACTGGCCTGCACGCATTTCGAATACTGTCCGTAGGTCACCTCAAACCGGGAAGCCAGCACAGAATCGGAGATCAGGAGCAGTTCCGATCCGTCCCGCAGTGAGGTCATGGCCTCTCCTTCCGCCGGTTCCAGCAAAACGGCCGGAGCCGCGGCAGCTTTTCCTTCATTATCATCCTTCCCGGAGCCGCCCGTCCGGTTCGCGGCCGATAGCCCCCGGAGCGCTGTTTCCGGCGGAACACCGGCCTGAATATTCCGGACCGCCGTCAGTACCGGTTCCGACTTCATGACCTGACGGTTCAGGAAGAAACCGCCTGCGGCAAGCAGCGCAAAGACGGCAAAGAACCATCCGCCTTTTTTCGGTTTATTTGCGGCAGCCGCAAACCCGGGGAGGATCACCGACATCCGCTTTTCAAAGCGGTCATAATTTCCTTTCTGCAGCAGCCAGATCAGAACGATGAACCATCCCGCTGCCGGGATCAGCCCGATCAGCAGCCACCAGCCCTTCCGGGGAAGCGTATGGAAACGCCGCACCGCCGCAGAGAGCAGCGGAATTCGTGTCAGAAGATAATAAAAGCACCAGAACGGCAGCACCCACGGGATATAGAACCCAGGG
>CADBKS010000066.1 GCA_902795255.1 uncultured Chloroflexota bacterium | reverse complement strand
GTCGACATCTTCAGCGTCGACCAGTCAACCTTCGGAAGACCGAAGACAATAAACAGCAGCAGACTCAGCAAGAGACACCCAACCATGAGCTTCTGAACACGGGCCGTACTCTTGAGACCGACCATGTTTACAAGCGTACACAGAATCAGTGCCGCCATCGCAACCGCCGCCTCGTTGAAGCCTGGAAAGATGGAACAGAAATAGCTCGCAAAGCCCTTGGCAAATGTCGCAATCAATACCTGACTCAGAACGAACATGCCGATGTACATGAAGCTGGCTTTATCGCCCAGTAGACGCTTCACATAGGTATAGCCCGCTCCCGAAGCCGGAATGGTTGAAGTCAGAATGATGAACGGAATACAGGTCGTAATCGCCAGCAGAGCACCGAGAATATTTCCGGTCACGGCTCCGGTCGAGTCACTGTCGCCGTCATGATTGACCGCCGCAACCATCGCCCCGCTGAAATCATGCTCATGCCGCAGCGCCGCATAGAGCGCAATTGCCAGCGCCTCATGTCCGACCCAGCCCTCACCAAGCGCACGGATATTTTTCCGGTCCGTTTCGTCATTTCCGGAAAGTTCAACAGCCCTGCGGATGAAGGAGGCAAACCCTTCCCAGTAATCATCCGTGCCGAATACTTTTTCGGTCACATCAAAACTGTACCGGATGACCTCCGGCAATGGATCGTCCGTAAAGGCAGCCTTGTTCACGATCAGACTCATCATCCCGGCCGGAATATATCCCCACGGATGCCCGTGCGTCACAACAGCCGCGTACGCACCATAGCGTACAATATCCTCGTCCGTCACTTCCGGGTAATCCTGCCCGTAAAAAAGACCGACCGGAGCCACCCGCATCACCCCGCCGCATCCGCAGCTGTTGTTCAGCGGGTTTTCGATCGATCCGATCCTGCCGGAGCGGATCGCGGAAATACAGGTATTTCCCGGAGCCCGCCGGCTGTGCAGCTCCGGGATGTCTGCCATCCAGGAGATGATGTGTTCCGGTCTGGAGGCCGGATCCTGCGTGAACAGCCAGTCGCGGTATGCGTAAGGGATATATGTATGAGGCTCCCCGCCGCTCCTGTGCAGCATCCGCCGGGTCTCACCGTACAGCAGCCCGTTGGCAGTAAAAAGCGTCATCTGCGTATCGTCCGAAAACAGCGCTTTCCCGTCCGAAAGTTCATAATCCGTGATCCCGTCCGGCCCAAAGCGCGCGCGGATGGCAGCATCCGACATGAATTCGACTTCATAGCCGAGTGCGTCCCCGGCAGCACCGCCGATCAGGCTGCCCTGTATTTTTGACAGATACTTATGCCGGCCGGTTTCGATCCGTTCCGAAATAATGTCGTTCCCCATCTCTTTTACTTTCTCCCATAAAAGTTCATTATGTCTGTTTCACCTATATCAGAGCTGTCTTTTAATCTGTTCCCGAAAAATGGTATGTTCGGGAAAATCGCATCATCCTGAACAGCTCACAGACCCTGCATCACGCATTCAAAGACCTGACCGATCGGTTCGCGGATCACCAGATCAGCCATGCTGTCATAAGGCGTTTCGGTTTTGTTGATCAGCACCAGGTGCACCCCGCTGAAAAGGTTCAGCAGTCCCGCGGCAGGATAAACGGCCAGTGAGGTTCCCCCGACGATCAGCAGAGAAGCCGCGCGGACTTCATTTTCGGCCTCTTCCCAGACATCCCACGGGAGCCCTTCCTCATAAAGCACCACGTCCGGACGGATCACTCCCCCGCATCCGCAGCGCGGGATCCCCTCCGTATCCCGAACGGCCTCGATCCCGTAAGTCTTTCCGCAGCTGACGCAGCGGTTCCGCCAGATCGAACCGTGCAGCTCCAGCACATGCCGGCTGCCGGCTTTCTGATGCAGACCGTCGATGTTCTGCGTGACCACAGCGCTCAGTTTCCCGCGTCTTTCAAGCTCCGCGAGCCCGTAATGGGCACCGTTCGGCTCAGCGTCCGTGACCAGCAGGTTCTCCCGGTAATAACGGAAAAACACATCCGGCCGCAGTTCAAAAAAGGTGTGTGAGAGCAGGGTCTCCGGGGAGCGGCCGTACTTTTCCAGCGCTTTAAAGATCCCGTTCTCACTGCGGAAATCCGGGATCCCGCTTTCCGTGGAAACACCCGCACCGCCGAAAAAAACCGTCCGCGGGGAATTCATGATCCATTCACACAGTCCGGAAACATCCATACCGCACCTCATCAGATAAACTGCAGGCTGGACGCGATCAGCAGCTGGCCAGTATAGTACAGGAGGATATTGGCGATCCGCAGGCTTTCCCGTGACTTCGGGCCGAAGGTATTCAGGATCAGAATAATATCGCTCCCGAGGAACAGCAGCGCACCGGCGGCAAACATTCCCGTGAACACGGAAGGAGCAGCGAATAGGTTCGCAAAGGCGATGCAGGTCATGACCATGATCGCCCCGAGGTAAAACACGCCGAAGATCTTGAAAGCCTTCGCGGCCGTAATCTTCGTGAAGATCCACCACACCAGTGCCGCGGTCAGCACAGCCGCGGCGATCAGCGCTTCCGGCAGCCGGCTGCAGACAGGGATCAGGGCAATGATATACATCACATGCCCGGCCAGAAATACAAGGATCCCGATCAGGAATATCTTCCGTCCGGCTTCCCGAAATACGAAGCGCAGGTTCAGCAGCACGTCCGCGATCAGGCCCAGACACAGCCCGGAGATCACATTATGAGCCAGATCCGCATTCAACGCCATCCGGGCGCTCAGAAAGCCAAGCGTAACGAAACAAAGCGAGGCCATGCCTTTCAGGACTACAGCATAAGCGTTCTTCTTTTTCCCTTCCAGCCAAAGAAAAACACATGCCAGAATCAGGCAGATGATCCATAACCAGAAATATTTCACAGCATCCTCCTTCGGAATTATACCGGCGGGTACCGGGAACCGGGTCTTTTCCCGGTCATGTCCGGCACAGGAACAGTCCGCTTTTGAAAACTGCCTGTCCCGAATAAACGTTCTGCAGGCAGATCAATAACAACAAATCAGGCGTACGGCCCGCCCCGGGCAGCATAAGATCATTATTCGTATTTTTTATTCTATCATATCAGCCGGACCAACAGGGAAATATCCAAACCTGCAGGCAAGGGATAAAAACCGCATTTCCGGTTCCCGCAGCGGCTGTCCGGATCATAAAAAATACCCGTCCCGCAGTTCCCAATCCAAAAGGAACCGCAGAGCGGGTATTCTCAAAAAAAGAGCCTTGAATTATGCACCTACACGAATTTTTACAAACATTTACGTCCAGGGCGGGGCAGGTTCCGGAACACTCCCGGCCCGGATCTGAAAGTCTGGCTCCACTCCGAACATCCGCCGGATCAGCCATTCGGAGACTCCGTTTTCTGCCGGATCACTTTCATCACCGCTGTCTTCCGCTCCAAAGGTCTCTGGCTCCGCACAACTATCCGAAATTTCATCAATATTCGAATAAGGAATTTCCTGCACCGGACAGCCGGCCGGTACCGATGAAACGGAAGGAGTCCCTTCCGGCACTGCGTCCGGAGTTACGTCATCCGCAGGATCATCAGCCTGACCGGAAGCTTCCTGTATGCGCGCGGCCCGAACCGCGTCCCTATCCACAGGCAGGGCTCTGGCGGTTTCCGCAAAAGCAGAACCGGCCGCGGGCACCGGTTTTTCTCCCAAAGCAGCATCCTCATCAGCAGCATTCTGCACGGCAGAAGTCCCGGACAGGCCGCTCCCGATCTTCCCGGCCAGGATCTTTTCGATCTTATCTCCGGTCGCGGTCAGACGTTTATCCAGTGCCGTCCAGCGGATCGAAAGCCCCATCACACTACCGTTGAAGACATTCAGTTCACGGTCTTCCATAAAAGCCGAATAACATTTCCGGACATTGAATGCCGCAACGGAACGCAGCCAGCCGACGGTCAGTCCGTCAAGCATTTCAAACCGGCTGCCTTCCTGCTCCAGAACAGCTTTCGTAATACAGCAAATACCCAGCTGCCGAACCAGTTTCTCCAGCAGCGCAGAAGCTTTTGCGAACAGTGGTGAATGCCGGTTCAGCGAATAGACATAGCTGTAAAGCTCCGAAGCCTGGGTCTGAAGGCGCATGGCTGACTCGTAAAAACCCAGAGGGGCCGCACTGATCAAATGATCCGGCTCAAACGGGAAACCGTATTCATCCGTCTCACCTGCATTCACGGAATGATCCTTCATGCGCCAGCGGTGATCCATCAAATCATCGATCATCCCGATGATCTGCGGTGTCAGTCCGTCAATTTTTTCCATCGTGCAGGCCCTCCTTTCTCAAATCTGATTTTATTATAGAACTAATTTTCTTACTGTCAAGAGTATTAGTACTTATATTCTAATTAATGTGACATATATCAGGGAAAAATGAACAAAATACACAATTAAATGCAGCCTTACTTCTGACCCTGCTCGACCTGCCGGATCTCTGCGTCGGAAGCATTTTCCAGCGTGTAAGTATCAAAAGCAGGCTCGGAAGGCAGCCGGATCTCCAGACGCTGGATCTTATCGAGCACCGCGGTTCCTTCCGTAAGCTCCAGTTGAAACACATGACCGCCGCGCTGACGGTCCGCGGAAACAAAATGCAGGTGCCAGCCGGAAGCGTTGATCCCGTCCATATAGGGCGGATAATACACACAGACCAGCGTCCCGCGGATGCTGCGGAAAAGGAAATCCTTCTGGGTCTTTTCCAGGATGGTTTTCAGGGTAATATGCTGCGAACGGTAAGGCTCTTCGGAACGGGCGCGTACCTCCGCAAAAGAACCGTCGATCCGCACCATATGCATGCTGTTGAGCCCGAACCCTTCCTCGATCCGGGCATCCAGCCAGCGCTTCAGTTCCTCGATATCCCTCATGGGCGGAAGGCTCTCCTGCCGCTCCGTCTGCAGGAACGTGACCGAAGCGAAAGGTACACCGGTGCTTTCCGGGACCGTACTGATAAAGCCATCCGCGTCCGCGCGGTAGCAATGCCCGTCCAGAAGGATCATTTCTCCGTCTACGTTCTCAAACGTCCCCAGCCCGGTATTTCCGTGCCCGAGCAGTTCTTTCACACGGATCACAGTCCGTGTATACCCCATGGAAAGCGCCTGAAGCGTCGAAACCTGATACATAACGTTCAATTCATCCATAATTACTCCTGTAAGGCGATTTTTTTGATATGCGCACGATTATCGAAGGTGAGAAAACGGCATAATAAATGTGTAAGGCCCGGTGTCTGCATCGCAAGACCACAGTACCCGGGTCTCCACCGGCCGGTCCGGAATTCAGCGGGGTGCTGTTTATCATTCAGGCGTGTTTTGCCATGAGTGCCGCTTCGAGGCGCCGCTTAAGCGCCTCATACCGCAGACGCTTTTCTTCCTTCGCGAAGTGGACATCCCGGAACTGTTCCGGACAGCCTTCGTAATTCAGCACGGTATCTCCAAACTGCTCGCTGGTCAGGTCAAAGACGCAGCCGCCGGCATCATTGAAACAGTGGAAGTTTCCGTCTTCGAGCGGCACGCCGTAAACCTTACCGCCGAAAAGGTCCTGCATCAGGAAAGCCGTGACCGAACACTGCCCCAGCGTACGGTTTTCCGGGGTCCAGTCAGCGCGCATCCTCGGGGCACAGGTCTCCGGGCCCCAGCATCCGCAGAGAAGGTCATAATAATCACGGGGAGTCAGCCCCTTTTCATCCCTGATATCCGCTGATTCCCAGCCGTAAAACCCGTATTTCATTCCGCCTCCTTCCGCTCCTTCACAATAACAGTCGTCATATACCGCCCGTTTTCGGGAAGTTCACCTGCGCTGTAATACCGCCGCTCCCCCGGCATTCCGCAGTCCGAAACCCCGCAGACACGGATCTTCTTCTCCTGCTCCATCCGCATGAGGAAAGCCCGGATCTCCGGCATTTCTTTTCCGCATTTCATGATCACTTTCGTTCCCGGCAGGGAAAGCAACGCTTCAATGCCGCCGTGTCCGGTCCCGATATGGAGTTCTTCATCTCCCTCACACAGATCGACCCCAAGCGCGGCCGCGGCCGCACTGAATGAAGCGATTCCGCTCACAGTCTCAGTCCGGAAGCCTTCCGCTGAAGCTTTCCGCGCCATGTAATTATAAGTGGAATAAACCGCGGGATCCCCAACAGTCAGAAAAACGACCTGCTCTCCGGCAAGAAGATGCTCCCGGATTATCCCATAATTGTCTTCCCTGTTGTGCTCCAGGGCGGCCGGATCCCGCGTCATTTTGAAGTCACAGCAGATCAGCGGCTTTCCGCTGATCTCCGGGACAGCCTGTTCAGCCGTCCGGAAAGCCCGGCAGTTTTCCGGTGAGTCCTGCGGCAGACATACCGCATCCGCCGAACGGATACAGCGGACAGCCCGCAGCGTCAGCATGTCCGGATCGCCGGGCCCGACACCGACCCCATACAGGATCCCGTGTTTATCGTTCAATTTTCCTCCCGTTCGTTTCTTTCCGGTCCGGCCACACCGGCCATTTCGATCCGTTATCAGGCAGCTTTGAAGTCTCCGGTAAAAACAAACCGGAGGCTGCCGGTCAGAAACCGCATTCGCTATTCCAGCGTGAATTTTCTGTCACTGTCGGCCATACCAAAGATCCCTTCCATGGTGATATCGACCGGCTTTGCGTTTGAGAAATCCAGCTGTTCGGTGTATTTTGCCCCTTCCGTGTATGAGCCGGTAATGTGCCAGGTTTTGTCCAGTCTGTCGAACAGCTCCTGCAGCTCCTTATTTTCCGATGTGATCTCAACCAGAACGCCTTCGTTGTAAGAGAGGATATGACCGTCCTCATCACGAACCGGTCCGGAGGCATAACCGGTTATGTGCACAGAAACGGGCGTTCCGTAAAGACTTTCATGCCTTTTTTCCGGCTTGAACTCCGTGGTTACATGAAACGAATGCGTTAAGACTTCATAATCCGGATAGTTTTCCGAGATGGAGCGGAACATGTCCGCAGCTTCTTCGTAATCAAGAAAAACAGCCTCAAACCAGTAATATCCCTCCGACAGTTCTTTTGCACTCTGATGCTTGACCGCACTTTGCCAGCCGGAAAGAGATAAACTGACGGCAGCAGCAGCCAGAACGATCAAAACGCTTCGAATCATGCACATACACTTCTCCCCAACACTCTTTTTCATTACCGATCCCCTCCGTCTTGTCCGCGGATCACCAGATATACGGAATGACCTTATACCTGACCCGTGCTTTATACTCCCGGTAACCGGGCAGCCCTTCTTCAAGAACTTTCTCCTCGTTCCGGATCCGTTTTGCAATGATTGGAATATAAAAAAGCATGACCGCAAAAGAGATCACGGATCCCAGAACCAGCGGCATGGAAAGGAACAAAACAAGCGTGCTCATATACATGGGGTGACGGACGATCCCGTAGAGACCGCTGTCGATCACCTTCTGCCCCATCTGTACCTCGACCGTACGTGAAAGATAAACATTTTCGCGCAGGACCTCCGCGTACAGGGCATACGCGAGAAGGAAAATGACCGCGGCGGCATAGGAGACTGACATCGGCAGAGGAATCCAGCCAAAGCGGAAATTCAGTCCGGCAATCACAAAGGCAGCCAGGAACATCAGCCCGCTGAGCCGGATAACGGTTTTCTGCTCATCCTGCTCCTCCCGGGCGTCCAGCCTTTTCCGAAGCAGATCCGGATTTTTCCACATCATAAACAAACCGGCTGCGAACATCGGAACAAAAAGGATACCGATCAGCAGCCATGCCTGAGGCCAGCGGAATGTGCCCGCCGGAAGAAACAGCAGCAGCCCCACCAGGAGCAGGCCGCACACAAATTTTACCAGTGCCTGTACAAACAGTTTCCGATCCGCCATACATCCTCCTCCCGCGTTGCAAGTCCGGCTATCTGCCGAAATAGAAATGATGCCAGAATTTTCCGAAAGCCTCCCGTGTGACCGTCCCGCCGCTGGCCATGATGCAGTAATCCTCCCCTTCCCAGCGGTAAACGATCCCGGTCAGACAGTACCCGTTTTTCCGGTAAAATGCGATCCTTTTTTCCCGCTGGACCTCATTCGGGGTATCCGCTTCCGGAAGTTCGAGATCCGCGATGATCTTCTGTCCCGGATATCGTTCCCGGATCAGCGCCAGGATACGGGAACCGTATCCGCAGCCACGGAGGCCTTCCTCCACCGCAAGATACAGGATATGGGTGATGTCCTGATACGTGAGCAGCACAGCCAGCCCGGCGAACCGATCCCCGTCAAGGACCGCCAGGGGTTCTTCCGCACCGCTGAATTCGGTAAAAAGCTCGGAAAAGGGAGGCCGTTCATTCGGCGGAAAGGAATCATCATAAAGTCTTTCGGCCTCGGAAAACAGGGGATCTTCCCTGCGGATCTGCCTGAGCTGCAATGTCATATCATCTCATTTCCAGTGCGGAATCAATGAGTTCCGCGTCGGTGTTTTGCTCAATAAAGAGCGTTATCTCATGCATCAGCCGGTCCGCCATCGCGTTATGCGAAATGACCGCTGCGACACCGATCTGAATGAACTGGTGCACATCCTGTTCGGCAATTTCCGAAACCGAAACATGAAAATGGTTCTGCAGCCGCGCAATAAGGCTCTGCACGATCATCCTTTTTTCCTTCAGGCTGTGCACCCACGGCGCATACAGCCTGAAGGTCATGGCAGCGATCTTCATATGCGATATATCCTGACTTCTAATCCAGATCATCCGCGCTCATCACCCGGTATCCGTTCTTTTCCAGCAGCGCAGCGAAAACACCCGAACCCGGGATCAGTTTTCCGGAGAAGCTTCCGTCATAGATCCGGCCCACACCGCAGGAAGGGCTCCTGGGCTGCAGGACAACAAGATCGATCCCCTTTTCCTCCGCCAGTCTGAGGCAGGCTTCTGCTCCGGCACGGAATTCTTTATCCCGGCTGACGCCAAAGGAATCGGTCACTTCGCCGTTGACGATCTCGCAGGACGCCCGCGGCACAGGCAGCCCGCCGGCTGTCTCAGGGCAGACGGGAATCACTTCATGGCCGGCTGTAAAGCGCTGAACTTTTTCAGAGAAATTATCTCCGCCGTTATATTTGCACTTCTGTCCCAGCAGACAGGCACTGACCATTATTTTCACGGCAGAAGCCTCCTTTCTCCGGATCTTTCCATATCCGGCTTTCTGATTATGAATTCTATCACACTCCAAAAAACGGCGCCGTCGGGATCGGGCGCCGTTTTCTGCGGAGTGTTTCACGCTTTTATTTTCTGCCGTAAAGGAGGGTCGAACCGCCCAGAAGCAGAAGTTTTGCTTCCGCGGGACTTCTGAAGAATTTATCCGTGGTATCGATCAGGTATACCTCTTCATAACCTTCCGCTTTCAGCTTCCGGACAAGTTTCTGCATATCTCCGTAACGTGCTTTTGACATCAGGTCATGGATGGCAAAGATCCCGCCTTTCTTCAGTACACGAAGGGTTTCCAGCAGCAGATCCTGCTTATCAAAACCGGCAATGTTATGGTAAACGTAATTGCTTACAACAGCATCAAAGCTTTCGTCCGCGTAGTCAAGCTTTACGGCATTTCCCTGTTCAAAGCGGACATTCGTGACATTTTCCGCCGCTGCATTCCGCTCACACACCGCACGGGAGAAATCCCGGTATTCCGGTCCCCAGTGATCCATCCCGACGATCAGGGCGCCCGGATTCCGTTTGGCACAGGCGATCGTCAGCGCGCCGCTTCCGCAGCCGACATCCAGGCAGGTCCCGCCTTCCGGAATGTTCACATATGCGGCGATTCCCTCAATGATCTGTTTTGAGAGCTTACGCTCTCCGTCATAGGAGAAAGCCCTGCGGGCGATGGCGCTGTATACCGAAAAGGCCCCGCAGCCGGCAGCCCCCGCCAGCAGCACCGCGCCGGCAAGTTTTCCGGAACCCGAACCTCTTTTTGCCGCATTTTTTACGGTAAGTACACCCGCAGCAAGCAGCGCTCCGCTGCCCAGTGCCGTACCGGCGACCATTTCTTTCGGCATCCAGTTGGCATAATCGGCTTTGACGGGAAGCGCTGCCCCAGCTTCCCGGTCATAAGTCTGATGAAGGACATCCCATGCGGGCATTCGGCTGCGCAGTTCATTCCATACGGGCATCGGAAAATCCGGATGACTGCCTTTCAGCTGTTCAAACTGCTGATCCAGCCATTCCATTTCCGAAACAGCATTGCGGCAGTGATCCGTTGCACAGAGTTTGCCGAGGGATGTTTTGGCAACGATCCATAACACCCGGCGTACGGCTGCTTTTTTGAATTCACTGTTGAAAAACATTTCATCACTTTCCGGGCGGATCTTCATTCCGGAAAATGCGATGAGCCTGTACCCTTCTTCAGCCGCAGAAACCACCGCGGCAATTTCCTCACTGCCGGCTTTGGTCAGATCGCAGTCAAGAGAATAAGAGAGGTAAACGATCGGAAGGATAAATGCCACATGGCACCACAGCCAGCCCTCCATGTCATCCGTCCAGTGAAGCTGATAGCCCGTATCCCCGAAAGCCGCGAGCAGTGTTTGCTTCGATTCCGTGTCCGGCTCCTCATGCAGTCCGCCGACCGTCATGGAACCGCTGCCGGGACTGACACAGGTCACCTGATCCGCTTCCCGGACACCGGCCGTCCCCTGAAAACCGAAAAGGATCTTTCTGTCATCTCCGGCAATCGAATGCAGCTCCGCCTCCATCTGAGCGGCACGGGGATTGTTCCCGACCAGAATCACCAGCGGGGCATTTACCTTCGCAAGAATAGGAAGAAGATGCTCCTGCTGCTGCCCCTGCATGACCGAAATGACAAGATCATACGCTTCGGTTTCCTCTGCCGCATCAATTACCCGGGGATGATCCAGCGTGTTTTTCCGGGAAAGCTTATGACGGATCATCAGCCCTTTCGTTTCCAGTGTTTCCTTCCATTTTCCCCTGGCAGCGACCGTAACATCATTCCCGGCCTCACATAATTTATGGACCAGATAAGATCCGATCACACCGCATCCGTAAACCAGTATTTTCATATTCCTCCCGCACTGCCGGTATCGGCATCGATAATAGTTATAAAATACTAACTTATCATACCGCAGATCCGCATATTTTACAAGAGGCAGACCAATATCATGAATCCCCTGCACGAGGTTCACCTCTGTTCAACTGCCATGAGGACATCCGTGCGTGCCGCTGCAGGCGATATAATAATAGTCAGATGCTGATTTCAAACAGGAGATGAAAGATGAAGAAATTTTTGCTCTTCCTCACAATTCTTTCCGCAGTTCTCAGCGGATTGTCCGTCAGCCGCCCTGCTTCCGCCCAAACGGACGGGCCGGCCGGGATCCCTTACACGGAAAGGGAAGTTCCGGTCATCAGAAACGTCGGAATGGAAACGGGCAACGTAACGCTCCGTTTTTATGAAACAATGCCCAGCGTCGCTTATATCTCTGCCGCGGACTATCTGGCTATGTGGATCCCGGGCGCGGAAATGAAAACCGAACAAACCGGCCCCGGCATTTATGAACTGACCAGTCCGACCGGTAAAGCCACCGTCGACACGGAAAAGGATACCTTTTATTCCGAAGACTTTTCCGCTTTCACCAACCTCATGGGGCTGGTACAGGAAGGCATGGCGAACACATATTACGACGGGATGCCGTTCGTAAAATTCGTCAGCATCGAAAGCGATCCGGAAACCGTTCCCGTTACCTTCGACTTCAGCAGCTACAGCATTGAACTTTTCGGGGACAATAGCGCGGTTTACTTTCCGTTTGCCGTGATTTCAGATATGTATTCGGACCTCTTTTACCATCACGCGGGATTCAACGGTGAAGAAGTTGTCATGAACTACAGTAATTTCGACATGCTCCTGAGTGAGATCGATCCTTCTTACCCGCAGGGTCTGGTCAGCGCGGAAAGGCCGGAGGACCTGGCGGCCTTCACCTACAACGAATTGTGTTTCGCACTGGATCATTTCTACGGACGTCCGGGACGGGAGCCAATCAGCGCATCGCTTGCGGAAAAAGGCCTCGACCGGGCGCTTGACGATTTCGGGAATACCGGGGCGATGATCAAAAAACATCTGAAGTCGACTGTCACGGCTGAATATTACCTCGGCATGTACGGGCTATCCGGCCTCTTCAACGACGGCGGCCACACAACGATGGATCATCCGGGACTTAACAATGTGACCTCAGCGGATCAAAGCATCATTGGCCCGGTGATGGAACAGTATGACGCCCTGTTCAGCATGATGCAGCGGACATATGCGCCGGTTAAGGAAATCAACAGCAACTCCCGTGAATATGCCGACCGGTACAGGGCACTGCTGCAGCTGCAGACAAAGTCCTATGGCCCCGGTGAAACGTATATCAAAAAAGGGGACACGGCTGTCTGCGTGTTCCGTTCATTCGATTCAAGAAACCAGGAAGCCTGGGATGCTTATTACAGCGGGACCGGTCCGATGCCTACACTTGCCAACACCGACGGCGACGCGATGGTCATCTTCCTGGATGCGCTGTACAGGGCCGAAGCAGACCCTGAGGTCCGGAATTTTGTTCTGGATATTTCCATCAACAGCGGAGGATCCGCTGATCTCGTGATGGCGATCGCATCCCTGATCACTGGCAGCAGCACCCTGCAATATGGGAACGCGCTGACCGGACAGAAAACCACGGTGACTTACGCGGCAGACCGGAATTTTGACGGCGTATTCGATGAAAAGGACGCGGATGTGCATTTTGCCCTGAACTTCGCGGTCCTGACCAGCAGGGTTCAGATCCCCTATGCCGTCAACTGGCTGATCTCGCTGGTTTTGCTGGCGCTGTGGGTGTATTTTGATTATCAGGATATTTACAAGCTTGCAATGCGGGACTATAACCTGGTCAAGTATCATTATTTGGAATACGATCCAAAGCGTGGATTGAAAACCGGCCTCCTTGCACAGATT
>CADBKS010000065.1 GCA_902795255.1 uncultured Chloroflexota bacterium | reverse complement strand
GATTCACAAATTTTCTCAGCTTAATTTATTCCAGATAAATCGATGTTCCGTCTTCAATACCTTTAGATTTTCCCCAGTTGTCGATCGTATCATCGACCTGTTCAAGAAAGTGATCGATCTGCGGCAGGCGGGTGACGGACTGCTGTGGTGTCAGACCGTTCATACCCAGGAAGGAATGGAAGCTTTCATTGAATTCCAGATTCATGGCACTGAAAAAGTGGGTCCATGTGTTGAGCATGATCCAGATCGCGGAAGGGAGATGGGCTTCCCAGTAGGCTTCGACCGGTTTGGTGTAATATGGCATGCGGAACTTTCCGTACTCCGGGAAGAAATCCTCTTTCACGTAATTGGAGAAGTAGTCGAAGTAGTAGTTCCAGAACTGGGAATAGTACGTGTAATACTGGTCCAGCGGCTGGTCGGTGAAAAGGCTTTCCGCTTCGCCGACCAGTTCCGGGTTTCCCACATCCATGCTGCATTCGTTGAAATCCTGCAGGAAATGGCGCAGGGTCAACGGACGTTTGCTGAGGCAGGCGACGGAGTTGACCGCGTTTTCAATGCACAGCAGGTAATTGAAAACATAGGTCGTTTCATAATTGGTGTTTGCCAGCCTCTGGAGCTGGGAATAATATTTGTGGGCTTCCCGGTTGAAGACCAGCGCCCTGCGCATGGTGGTCTCCGGAAGAAAAAAAGATGCTTCCACGGAGGAAAGTACGAACTCATACCAGTGTCCTTTTCCGAACAGCACGACGGGATCGAAACACAGGGAGGAACCGATCCATGGATCTGTCCGCAGGTTGCGCGGGTTGGCGAAATACTGCTTCGGGTAATGGTAGATGTCGAAGGATGCTTCTTCCGAAATCCCGGTGATTTCCCGGTACGCCTGCGGGAGTTCGGAGTGGATCATAATGATATCCACATCCGTCGTCCCGTTGATGAACGGATAGTTCCGCAGCAGCGAACCCGTGACATAGGCGCAGACCATCGAGCGGTCCTTCCGTGCCCGCTGCTGCACATAACTTTCACTCAGCCTCAGAAGCTTTTCTTTCGTTATCCTCATAATGATTTACCGAAAAGAGACACCGGTCCCCTTTTACTGAAGGGCGATCAGCCGGTCGACTTTTCCTTTCAGAATGTCAAAGCCTCCCTGCCAGAAAGATTCTTTCGTAAAGTCAAATCCTGCATCCAGCAGCACCTCTGCCGGGCGTTGGGAACCGCCCTTGTGGAGCAATTCTTTGTAGCGCGGGATGAAGCTCTTTCCTTCGATTTTGTACTGGTTGTACAGCGCAAGGACCAGCAGCTGGCCGAAGGAATAGGCATACACATAAAACGGTGTGGAATAAATATGCGGGATGGAGACCCATTCCCATTTGAAATATTCATCCACGACCATGGAATCACCGAACTGATCCTTCAGGTTGGAGAGATAGACTTCGTTGAGTTTATCGACGTCCGCTCCTTCCGCGATCAGGCGGTGCGCTTCTTTTTCAAACAGGGCGAAATAAGCCTGGCGCTGGATCGTCGCGTAATTGTCATCGATCTGTTTGATCAGCATGGAGCTCAGGACTTTCTTATCGTCCGTCTGCTTCTCAAGATAGTCGGAAAGCAGCATTTCGCCGAAAGTCGAAGCGGTCTCGGCAAGCGGCAGGCAGGAATGCTGTTCGAAAATGTTGCGGTCTTCCGCACTCATGGAATGGATCGCGTGACCCAGCTCATGGGCAAGCGTAGAGATATCATCGTTCTTTCCCTGGAAGTTGACCAGCACCCAGGGGGTGTATTTCGGGCTGACGGTGCTGCAGAAGGCGCCGCCGCGTTTGCCGTGCCGGACTTCGCTGTCGATGTGGTGTTCATTGTAGACCCGTTCCGCCATTTTCGCGAAGGCCGGATCGAACTCATTGTAGGACTTCAGTACGGTCTTCATCGCTTCGTCGAAAGTGACATGGCTGTCATCCGCGGCGATCGGTGCGTAAAGGTCGAAGCGGTGCAGTTCGTCCACCCCGATCAGATTCTTTTTCAGTTTGAAGTAATCCTGGAAGACCTGTTTGTTCTTCTGGCAGGTGCTCAGCAGCAGATCGACGACTTCGTCCGGAATGTCGTTGTAATGGTTGCGGACGGAGATCGGCGTGCTGAAATGGCGCAGGCTCAGATTTTCCGTGTCCCAGTCGCGGGCGATGGACTGATAGATCTGTCCGAGGATATTCCCGTCGTTCCCGTAAACACGATAGAGTTCCTCGTAGGCGGCTTTCCGTTCATCCCGGACGGCGCTGTGGGCGTAGGACATCAGTTCGCCGCGGGTCATCTTTTTCTCTTCCCCGCCGATCTTCACATTGAAAACATAGCGGTTGGTGATGGAGGAATAGAGGCTTTCCAGAGCGGAGGAACCGGTCATATCTTTGAGATTGACAATCTGTTCTTCGCTTTCACTGAGCATGTGCGGTTTGTAGCTGCGCATTTTAGTGAGGAAATAGCGGTAGCCTTCGGCTGCTTCTATCAGCTGAGCTGCTTTTTCGTCATCCAGACTGCGGAACCAGATATCAAAGAACATGATCCTGTTCTGCAGTTCGGTCGTGACGGCATCGGTCTGCTGCATCAGACTGAGGATCGCCGTATTCTGGGTGTCCCCGGATGCCCGCAGGCTGGTGAAGCCGCCCATTTTCCATGAGATCTCGGCAATATCCTGATAATCCTTCAGGATCTCAAGAAAACGCGCGGGAGTGATATCGGAGGTCAGTTCACTGCGGTATTTTTCAAACGATTCAACTTTCTGATTCAATTCTTTCAGATCAGCATCGAAAGCAGCTTTATAGTCTTCCGGATACAGATCATCCAGTTTCCATTTGCTCTGTAAGTATTCCATAAAGTTTATACTCCTATCCCTTATATTATAATGTATTCTGCCGGTTGGGCTTGTTTCCTGCAGCGGCTCTCTGGGATCCGTGATAAGCGTCTGGCCTGCGGTTATCTTCACGGAAAATGTACCCGCCGCAGCTGTGAATTTAACTGCCGATTAGAAATAATATGCGGGTGGGTCTAATAAGATCCTGAACCGGAAAAAAGCAGACTCATAAAAAACCGGTGCGGTACCGGCTTTTTCAGATCGCCTTGTAACCCTTCAAATAAAACGTACTTTTTTCCGTTATCAGAATCACATAATTAGAATCTAAATTCTAATTATGTGACGATGCATATCTTACAATAAATAAAGTACAATGTCAAGGGTATTTTTGTATGACTTTTATCAGAAATATCGTATTGTTTATGATATAAAGAACGTTCTTGCAGCAGCGGACGTGCAGAAAGAAGAGAAGCTTTTTCAAGAATGGGCCATCCTGAGGAGGTTTCATGATCATTCCGCAGGGAGCTGTCTTTTGATAACCGCTCAGCATCGGTTTTTTCTGATCGGAGATGCTATGAACCGCGAGCATATGATTTTTGAAAAATCACAAAAACGCTGTACGTTCTGTTTTTCCGGAAAAACACCCTTATACTTTTATGCGTTTTTACCTGTGGGTAATTGCAGAAAAATCAGATTTCAAAGGAGCCGGCACCCGATGACCGAAACGAAAAACTATAACAGGACGAAAACCGCGTGTTACCTCGGATTCGTCACCCAGGCGATCTCAGCGAACTTTGTGCCGCTGCTTTTTCTGACGTTTTACAGGACTTACGGAATCAGCTATGCGGAACTGGCGCTGATCCCGCTGACGTTTTACATCACGCAGCTGATCGTGGATTTTCTCTGCGCGAAGTTTGTGGACCGGATCGGGTACCGGAAAAGCATTCTCATCGCGCAGGTCACATTCGGAGCGGGACTTGCCATGCTGTCCTTTGTTCCGGATCTGTTCGCAAGGCCATTTGCCGGCATTCTGATCTGTGTGGTCATGTATGCCGTCGGAAGCGGACTGATCGAGGTGCTCTGCAGTCCCATCATTGAGGCCTGTCCCTTTGAGAACAAAGAAAGCATGATGAGCCTGCTGCATTCGTTTTACTGCTGGGGAGCGGTCGGAACGGTCGCCTTGTCGACTGCCTTTTTTGTGCTCTTCGGGACGGAACACTGGCGGATCCTTGCGTGCCTGTGGGCCGTTATTCCGCTGTACAATGTGGCTAATTTTGCGGTCTGTCCGATCGAACCGATCGTAGCGGATGGCGAAGGCATGACGATCCGACAGCTGTTTAAAACCGGGATCTTCTGGCTGTTGGTCCTGTTGATGGTATGTGCGGGAGCATCCGAGATTGCCATGGCGCAGTGGGCATCCGCGTTTGCGAATCATCGCTGGGAGTCTCCAAAACCGCAGGAGACCCGCTAGGTGCCTGCGGATTTGCGGTATTTATGGGGATCAGCCGGGTTTTATATGGCCGGTTCGGAGAAAAAACGGATCTTTCGGGCTTTATGATCGCCTCCGGTATTCTCTGCCTCTGCAGCTATCTTCTGGCTGCTTTTGCCGTCCTGCCGTTCATGGGACTTGCGGGCTGTATGCTGTGCGGTTTCTCGGTGGGAATCATGTGGCCTGGGTCCATCAGCATTTCCTCCAAAAAGCTGCCGAAAGGCGGTACGGCTTTGTTCGCGTTTCTGGCCCTGGCCGGTGACATGGGGGGAGCGGCCGGGCCGGCAATTGTCGGCAATGTTTCCCAGTTGATGGGTGAAAGTATTCAGGCCGGGGTTTTGGCCGGGATCTGTTTCCCCATTCTTCTGGTCATCACGGTCGTGATATTGAAGAAAAAGGCATAAGGTCCGGGCTGCCGCAAAATGCGGTCCGCAATATCCGGACTTGTCAGAGAACGCCGGAGGGGATCCGTCCCTGCCGGCGTTTTATATTTTTGTAGTAAAAAAAACATCTGAAAAGTAAGTGGATCCGAAGAGCTTTAGCTGAAAGATAGATGTGGCTCAGCAATTTATTTTGCGTGAAAACTGTGCCGGAAAAAACAAGTTTGACGATCATGGCACAATAAACGGGGTGCCGGGGCCGACGGGTGGCCGCAAGGCCAGCCCGATCGGCCCCGGCTAAATAAACCGGGCGCGGCAAGCAGCCTATGCAAACACACGAACAACCGGGCCGCGCCTTGCGAAGCAATCTCTTCCGATTGCCATGTGCACAGCTAAGCGTTCATAGATGTGCGCTTACAAGCGCAGAGCAAACCACTGGCTTCGCCGAAGGTCATGATTTTATGTTTTACGTGCCTGTACAAATGTCTGCCTGCCGGTCCTTCGTATGTTAAAATTACAGATGGAGGGGTTCGGAATGGAAAAAATTACAGGAAAATCGGAAGTCAGTTACCGCTGGGAGTGCCCGATCGATAAGGAATATCACCGGCAGTCAGTGAAAACGGGGTTTTACGTTCTATTGCTCCTCTGTGCGGCTGTGATCATCATTTATCTCATTGCGTCCCGCAGTACAGACAGGCAGACCGATTTTTGGATCCCGCTGGTCGTGATCGGTGTGATCCTGGCGGTTGGCCTTCCCATTCTTTTGCTCTCGTATTCTGCGGATGCCCCGCATGAGGAATACTTCATGACGGAAGAATATGTAAAAGCGGGGTACGGAAAGGCCGCGCTTTATGCCGGGTTCAAAAAGACCGCGGAAGTGACCGTCACGGATAAATATATTGAAATGTCCGGCGGGTACAGGACCGTCCGGGTCTATGTGCCGGAGGAAGATATGCCCTTTGTCCGGGACTATATCCTGGAGCGCATCCCGGACAGTGCCGTGATCCGTCATCGCTGAAAAAACGGGTCACCGGGGAACGGGCATGATTTCGCCTTCTGCGCGGATGCGCCCGGCGGTGTCCGGGCAGGTCCCGCCAAGAGAAGGCTTGTGAAACAGACAGCAATATATGTGAACAGGAGGAAACGATAATGAAAAATCTGGGTTTTGGGATGATGAGGCTTCCGGTACTTTCCGGACCGACTGATTTTGACTATGAGCAGCTGAATCAGATGGTGGATGCGTTTCTGGCTGCCGGGTACACTTACTTCGACACCAGTTTTGTCTACCATAACGGAAAGAGCGAGGAAGCGACCCGGAAAGCGCTTGTTGAGCGGCACCCGCGGAACAGCTTTACGGTCGCTACGAAGTTCCCGACCTTTATGCTGATCCCGGAAGAGAAAATCGAAGAGACTTTCCGGAGTCAGCTGGCTAATCTGGGCGTTGACTATATCGATTACTATCTGCTCCACAACATCCAGACCGTTTACTATGACGGTTATGACGGAAAGGGCGGCATTGTAAAGACGACCCGTCTCTTTGATCATGCAAAGAAGTGGAAGGAAGAAGGGAAGATCCGCCATCTGGGCATTTCCTTCCATTCCTCTGCAGCGCTGCTGGATCGTGTCCTCGCTGAACATCCGGAGATCGAGTTTGTCCAGATCGCGCTGAACCCCATTGACTGGGACAGCGAACTGGTACAGGCTGGCCCCTGCTATGATGTGATCCGTAAGCATGGCCGGAAGGTCGTCATCATGGAAGCCGTGAAGGGCGGCGGGCTTGCAAAGCTACCGGAAGAAGCGGAGGCTTTGCTGAAGAATGTCCATCCGGATTGGAGCATCGCGTCCTGGTCTGTGCGGTTCTGCCTTGAAAAGGAAGACGTCATCGCTGTCCTTTCCGGTATGAGCACTTTGGAGCAGGTCCGTGATAACACAAAGACCTGTGATGAGGCTCAGCCGCTGACGGCTGAAGAAAAGGAAGCTCTCGCGGAGGCCATGCGGATCTATCGGGAAAGTGCCCCCATCAGACAGAGCGAGATCGACGGGTACAGGGGGCTCCGGTACCACGGCGTTCCTGTCAGCGCGATCCTGCAGGCTTACAGCATTTGCCAGATCCAGCCGGACCCGGGTTTTTCGGATGATAACAATTACCTGAAAAATGCCTTTGCGGAGATCGAACACGTGGATTTCCATAACGGGCTGGAAAAACAGAGTGTCATCACGGCTGACGGAACGGATATCACGGAGAAAGTGGAGACGGCTGTCGCGTGGCTGACTGAACACAGCTTCTGATGGTTGATGATTTGCCGGCCACAGGCCGGCGATGATGACAGGGTAAAAACAAAGCAGTCCTTTCCCGGTACATTATGAACCGGGAAAGGCTTTTTTCATTAATTCCGAGACAGCGCTTTTACAGTGACCCGCAGGTTTATTTCGCGATCCCGGATGCTGCGAAAAGGGTTTCGGCGAGGCAGTCTGCCAGGCCGGGGGTGGTGCAGGTGGTCCGGAGAGCGTCATAAAGTGCGGCGTCGCTTTCCCTGTGTTCGGTGATCAGCTTCCGGAGGTCTTCCTTTTCATCGCAGGAGGTCTGCGTGGCCTGCAGGCGGGCCATTGTTCTGCGGAACGGGTCGTCCGCGGCGGATTCTGTCTCCGGGAAGCGGATGGTCAGCGGACCGTCTTCCGCTTCGGTCGCGGCGGAGAAGCACAGAGCGTTCCGTTCTGCGTCATATGCCGTTTCAGCCGGCTTCCCGTTTACCCAAACGGGGCTTTCCGTACATCCGATGCACTCGATATGCCAGGTCCTCCGGGACGGGAGCAGGGAGCGGTCTCCTTCAGCCGACAGGGTGAGCGTCCTGCCTTCCCAGTCCAGGCAGATCTGTGTGCGGACGGAAGCGCTGTCCGGCGAGATCCCGTCGTCTTCGTACAGGGTATAAGCCCCGTTTTCTCCGGCAAAGACCCGCAGCGTCAGCGTATCCGGGTTCCGGTCCGCGCGGGGATCTTCGCTCAGCGGGATGACCGCCCCGGCACGCGCGAGCACCGGGATGGTTTCCCGGTCCCGCCACAGGGTCATCTGTCTGCCGCCGCGGTAAAGCTGACCGCTGAAGAAGTCGAACCACAGTCCTTCCGGGAGCCAGGCTTCCGTACGCCCGAGGGCAAGGGCCGGATCCGCGGGCGCGGTGATCGGGCAGACCATCAGCGACTGTCCGAAAAGGAACTGGTTCGGCACCCGGTAGGCTTCTTTTTGTTCGGGCCATTCCCAATACATGGGACGGACGAGCGGCTCTCCCAGACGGTGGGTCCTTTCAGCCGCGGTGTAGAGGTACGGGATGAGACGGTGCCGCAGCCGCAGCCAGTCCGTCATGATCCGTTCGGTATCCCGGCTGTAGGCCCAGGGTTCTTTGCTCATGAATTCGGATTTGGTGGAATGCAGCCGCAGGATCGGCGAGAAAACGCCGAGCTGCAGCCAGCGGACGGTCAGTTCGTCGCTGCGGTACCCGTGCATATGTCCGCCGATGTCATGGCTCCACCAGGGATAGCCGATGTTGGAGGCCATGGCCGTGAAGCGGGGCTGGAAGTCCAGGGACTCCCAGGTCGTGATCGTGTCGCCGGAAAACCCGACCGGGCAGCGGTGGCTGCCGGGTCCGGCATAGCGGGAAAGGATCAGACCCCGTTTTCCGTTCCGCCGGATGTCGCGGAAGTGTTTTTCGTTGAGGACCCACAGCGGATCCAGTCCTTCCATGGCGCAGGTCTGTCCCTGCTGCCAGTCGATCCACCAGAAATCCACGCCCTGTTCCTCCAGCGGGTGATGGAGCAGCTCAAAGTAGGCTTTCATGAACTTTTCATCCGTCGGGTCGAAGCGGACGGCCTTTTGGGCTTTCGGGTCCTGCCCGACGGCCCGGCAGAAGGCTTCGTAGGCTTCTTCATGCGGGCCGACACCGTCCGCCGGATGCAGGTTCAGTGTCGTATGGAGCCCGCGCCGGTGCAGGTCACGCAGGAAGCGTTCCGGATCGGGGAAGAGCGTTTTATTCCAGGTGTAGCCGGTCCATCCGCTGCTGTAAGGGTTTTTCGTGATGTGCCAGTCCATATCGATGACTGCCGCGGAGAGCGGGATGCCGGCCTGTTCAAAGCGGTCCATCAGCCGCAGGTAGCTTTCTTCGCTGTATTCGTGATAGCGGCTCCACCAGTTGCCGAGCGCAAAGCGGGGCAGCATCGGGACCGCGCCAGTGAGCAGGAAATAGTCCCGCAGGCAGTCCTGATAGTCGTGGCCGTACCCGAAGAAATACAGGTCTGTTTCCTTTGGTTCCCGGGGCAGAAAATCGCCTTCTTCCGTCAGGATGACGCTGCGGCTGTCGTCGATCACGGAGAATCCGGAGCGCGACACGAGGCCGGGTCCGACCGGGATCGCTCCGTCCGCTTCATCGAGCGTCCGTGCGGTGCCGCCGAGGGTCCTGAGTTTATCCCCATAATGCCAGCGCCCGAAACGCTTCCCGTTCTTTCCTTTGACCGATATGGCCAGCCCTTCTTTGCTGAAGGGTTTTTCATCGTAGGTCACCCGGAGATATTCCGTTTCCAGCACCGGCCCTGAGGCGCTCCGGCGGACTGTGACCGGGACCTCCGGGAAGGACCGGTTCCGCGCGAAGGTGGTCGGACGGTCTTCAAACAGGCCCTCTTCCTGATATTCCAGCCGGATCAGGCGCGGGGTGAGAAAGCTGATGCGGTAGTCGGTTCCGGTAAAGATGCTCATAATGCCCCCATAATAAGATCTGTGTACTCTGTTCAATTATATTACAGGCGCCCGGTTTGCGGAAAAAGGCTCTCTCTACATTCCGGAGAGCGGCCGGTTCGGATCAGTGGCCGGAAACCGGCGGGTCGATCCTGCTGCCTTCCAGTTCAAGGAGCCGGGTCTTTCTTTCGAGTCCGCCGGCGTAGCCGGTGAGGCTGCCGTCGGCGCCGATGACACGGTGGCAGGGGATGATCAGCGAGATCGGGTTGTGCCCGACGGCTCCCCCGACGGCCTGCGCGGACATGTGCGGCCGTCCGGACTTTTGTGCAAGGACCGCAGCGATCTCCCCGTAGGTCATCTTCTTCCCGTAGGGGATGGTGAGCAGGATGCCGTAAACAGCCCGGCGGAATTCGCCGGTATGCAGCGAAAGCTTCGGCGTGAAGTCCGGCGCTTTGCCGCTGAAGTACAGGTCCAGCCAGCGGACGGTCTGCTCAAAAAACGGGCCGGCGCCTTCTTTTGCGTCCGGGGAAAGGCCCGCGGCGAAATATTTCTGCCCGCGGAACCAAAGCCCGCACAGCCCGTCTCCGTCCGACGCCATCAGTATCTCCCCCAGCGGGGATGCGTAAGTCTGAATCAGGTCCATCTTTTTGAAAGAGTGAAGTGTGAAGTGTGAAGAGTGAAGTTGATATGCTTCGCTCAGGGGGCAGGTGTCAGGGGGCAGGGGGCCGTTGGAAATTTGTGACGCTTCGCCTCGGATCTTTATACGCTCCGCGCGGGTTCCGGGGACGGTTTCCTGCAGGCACGAAGTGCCGAAGGAACCGTCACCCTCTGACCGGCAGATGTCGACCGTCACCCGCTGACTGACAACCGGTAACCGGCCACTGCCTGCTGACTACTGCCGGCTGCCCGCTGAATTACAGATAGCACTCTTCTTTGATGACGCCGATATACGGGAGATTCCGGTAATGATCCGCGTAATCCAGACCGTACCCGACCACGAATTCGTTCTTCATGTGGAAACCGAGATAGTCCGCCTGGAACGTGTTCATCATGCGGCCTTCCTTTTCCAGCAGACAGACCGTTTTGAAGGAGGCCGGTTTGCGGGCGCCGAAGAAATCCTTGAGATAGCTCAGGGTCAGGCCGGAGTCGATGATGTCTTCCACCAGGATGACGTCGCGGCCGGTAATATTGGTGTTGATATCCTTGATCAGGCGGACGACACCGGAACTCTGGGAGTCGGTCCCGTAGCTGGAGACGGAGATAAAGTCCATATAGATATCGGTTTTGATGGTGCGGCAGAGATCGGTATAGAAGAAGCTCGCGCCTTTCAGGATGCAGACGACGATCGGATATTTGTCTTTATATTCGGCCGTGATCTGGGCGCCCAGTTCCGCAACACGGGCTTTGATCTGTTCCTCGGTGAAAAGGACGCGTTCGATATCGTTTTGTTCATTTGTGATCTTCATTGGTTTTCCTTATTGTTTGCATTTTGCATGCGTCGATCAAAAGCAAAAATCAGGCAGGGGCAGCGCGCCGGCACGAATCACTGCCGGCTGCCTGCTGCCTCCTGCCTGCTTTAGTTACAGCGAGATCTCCTCAGTCTCTGCCCCGCCGGTCTTCGGCAGGGTGGCAAGGTAGCGGTCGACCTGTTCCGGGCAGCGTCCGATATAGTCCGCGGCGTTCAGGACCCCCGCGATCGCTTCGCTGCTGAGGACGAAATCCGGGTCGTTCCCGAGTTCCTCCAGCAGATTGCAGGACAGGCCTTCGCGCATGCGCAGCGTGGCGTCCATGGAGTGGCGGCGGATGATCTCATGCATCTGCTGACGGTCCCCGCCGGCCTTGACGGCGCTCATCAACAGGTTTTCGGTTGCGATGAACGGCAGGTATTCGCTGACGGCTTTGGCGATGATCTTTTCGTTGACGTGCAGCCCGTCGGAGACGTTGGCCATCAGGCGCAGGATGCCGTCAACGGCCAGGAAGCCTTCCGGCAGCGAGATGCGGCGGTTGGCGGAGTCGTCCAGCGTGCGTTCGAACCACTGGGTCGAGGCGGTCATCGGGGCGTTCATGGCGTCCGCCATGACGTAGCGGGCCAGCGAGCAGATGCGTTCCGAGCGCATCGGGTTGCGTTTGTAGGCCATGGCCGAGGAGCCGACCTGATCCTTCTCGAAGGGTTCTTCCACCTGGCGCATGTGCTGGAGCAGGCGGATGTCGTTGGCGAAGCGGTAGGCGCTCTGTGCGACGGAGCTCAGCGCGTTCAGGATGCGGCTGTCGAGCTTGCGCGGGTAGGTCTGCCCGCTGACGCCGAAAAGCTCGCTGAAGCCGAAGCGGGAGGCGATGCGGCGGTTCATTTCGTCGATCTTTTCGCTGTCCCCGTTGAAGAGGCTCAGGAAGCTGGCTTCGGTCCCCGTTGTGCCGCGGCAGCCCAGGAAGCGGATGGCGCGGATCGTGTCGTCGATCTCGTCCAGATCCATCATCAGGTCCTGGATCCAGAGGCAGGCGCGTTTCCCAACGGTGACCAGCTGGGCCGGCTGGAGATGCGTGTAGCCAAGTGTCGGCAGCGCTTTGTATTTGTCCGCGAAGGCCGCCAGGTTCCCGATCACGGTCAGCATGGATGCGCGGACGGAAAGCAGCGCGTCCCGGTAAATGATCAGGTCGGCGTTATCCGTCACATAACAGCTGGTGGCGCCGAGATGGATGATCCCCTTTGCGTTCGGGCAGACGAGACCGTAGGCGTAGATGTGCGCCATCACGTCGTGGCGGATCTCTTTTTCCTTCTCCCGTTCGGCTTCATAGTCGATATCCGTGATATGGGCTTCCAGCTCCGCCACCTGTTCCGGGGTCACCGGCAGGCCCAGTTCAGACTGGGCCCGTGCCAGTTCCACCCAGAGCTTCCGCCAGGTCTGATAGCGGGTATCGGCGGAAAACAGCTGCTGCATCTGCTTTGAGGCATAACGCGTGCAGAAGGGACTTTCGTAGCTGTCGTGCATTATTCTCTCACAATGATGGAATCACGTTCCGGACCGACGGAAATATAGGTGATCGGGCAGCCGATCTCTTTTTCCAGATATTCCACGTAGTCGCGGGCTTCCTTCGGCAGGTCGCTGTATTTGCGGACGCCGCTGATATCGCAGTTCCAGCCCGGGACGGTCTTGATGACGGGTTTGGCGTCCGGCAGGTCGGCGGGGAACGGGAATTCGTCGGTCAGTTCGCCGTTGAGTTCATACTGCGTGCAGACCGGGATCTCTTTCATATAGGAAAGGATGTCCATCTTGGTCAGGGCGATGCAGGTCGCGGCCTGCATGCGGGCACCGTAGCGGGTGGCGACGATATCGATCGGGCCGACACGGCGCGGACGGCCGGTCGCGGCACCGTATTCACCGCCGGCTTCACGCAGCTTGTCCGCTTCTTCACCGAACCATTCGGCCGTGAAGGGGCCTTCCCCGACGCAGGTGGAGTAAGCCTTGACAACGCCGATCACGGAGTCCAGCTTCAGCCACGGGGCACCGCAGCCGACCGGGGCGTAGGCAGCGATCGGGTTGGATGAGGAGGTGTACGGGTAGATCCCGAAATCGATATCGCGCAGGGCGCCGAGCTGGGCTTCGAAGAGGATGCTCTTCCCGGCCTTTTGGGCTTCGCGCAGCAGGATGCCGGTATCGCATATGTGCGGGAGCAGTTTGGAGCCGTATTCCTC
>CADBKS010000064.1 GCA_902795255.1 uncultured Chloroflexota bacterium | reverse complement strand
ATTCTGAAGGACGCGCAGGAGCTTTATGACGAGCTGCGGGAAGCGTTTATGACTTCATCCCCGGAGAAGGACGAGGTGCCGGAAAAGGCTGCCGAGTGGGCGAAAGCCTCCGTTCATCTGATCCGGGCGGCGGCTTCGGAGATATGCGCGTATCCCGCGGATGCGGAACGTCAGGAAAAAGCGCTCCATATTATGGATGTCTGCAGAAGGGACAGCTACATCCGCGAAACGAACCTGAAAAAGCATTATATCTGTTTCCGAAAAAAGACGGCCGATATAAAAGTGCTCCGGAAGAAGCGGGCTGCGCTGATGGAAGGCATACAGTTTGCCACCCGTGCGCGGAACACCCAGATCGCCTGGGCGCGGAAATTCCTGCACGGCGAAGCGTATGAAGATCCTGAAATGAAGTACGCAAAGGAACACGGGAAAGATATTCTGGACATGATGCTTGCGGTCCCTGAGGGGCACCGTTTTTATCCTGCACGGATCTTCCCGCCGTACCGCGTTCCTGCGGGACAGCGGGTTCCGTATCCGCCGGATGTTTTCACGCTCTGGAAGAAACAGCCTGCGCATGCTTTCATTTATGACAGCGAGCATGACGAATATATCCTGCCGAAAGATTACGTCAGCGAAGACGGCCGGATCACGGGTGAATCGGTGGTCTTCAACTGGGAAGAAGGAACGGTGACGATGCGGATGGCCGGAGAAGAGACCGTCACATGGCCGTTCTGGAAGGCCCGGAAGTCCACGGACCTGATGGAGCCGGGCAGCTGGTGCGAGGAGTATCAGCTGCGGGTGTACCGGCAGATGGAGCAGGATCTGGCTCCCCCTGGGTTCGCGGAGCGCGCTTCGCGCAGGATTCAGGAGTCAGGATTCAGGATTCAGCAGGAATAGGTGTCGCTTCGCGACGGGGTAAGAGAAGCGCTTGGCGCGGAAAACAGTCAGAAGCCGGGGTTCGGGGAATCTCGGCATTTAAGCGTTTTGAGCTTCGCCCGAAACGCGGTGAATAGAGAAAAGTGAAGGGTGAAAAGTGAATAGTGGCGGTGTCGCAGGCGCTTCGCGCAGCAGCCAGCTGCCGGTAGCCAGTAGCCAGTTGAATTCGGTGTCGCTTTGATTCAGGATCCAGGATTCAGCGGGAATATGTGTCGCTTCGCGACGGGGTAAGATGGCGGCGGTGCCGCAGGGGTCGGTTTCCGGAGGCTCAGACCTGAGCCGGAGAACCCGTCCCCTTCGGCACCATTTTGGACAGGCTCGCCGGAAAAGCGGGGACGGATCTGTTGACTCAATTCTGAGTCAACGAGAACTGCCCCCCTGGAGAGCCGGCCCGGGCGGCGCGGAGCGTTCTGCTAAACAACGCGCAGCGTCACCTTAGATAATTCCGAATTCCGCTTTCCGAATTCCGAATTCACTTGTGCGAAGCGTCACCATAACTTCACTCTTTACTCTTCACACTACACTCTTGACCCTGAATGCTGTGACGAATGACCAACGGCCAAAATCGAATAACCAAAAAGGAGGAGAAATGATACCGGATTATTTATATGCTGAAAATCTTTTGGATCCCGCGCTGCGGGCTTATTCGCGGAATGAGCTGCGGCTGCGGAGCTATCAGGCGGAAGCCCTGCGGGAGATCTATCTCGGGGTGCAGCGGCACCGGGGTGAGGTCTTTGCGGTGACCTTCCCGCGCCAGTCGGGGAAAAACGAGACCCAGGCGCAGCTGGAGTCTGCCGTGATGGCGGCGAACCTCTGGCGGGGCGGGACGATCGTCAAGATCCTGCCGACGGAGAAGAACCAGGGCGCGGTCAGCCGGAAGCGCCTGGAGGGTGTTCTGATGAGCGGCGGGTCGGGAAAGACCGGCGGAAAAATAAAAACTTCAAAAATGAAGACAGTCTGCGGAAATACGCAGGTGCGCTATCTTTCCGCTTCACCGAACACGGCCATCGTCGGGGAGACGGCGGACCTGATGCTGGAGGTGGATGAGGCCCAGCTGGTGCCGCCGGAGAAATTCGACCGGGACGCGGCGCCGATGGCTGCATCTACAAACGCCACGCAGGTGTTCTGGGGTACGGCATGGGATGACCGGACGCTGCTTTCCCGAGAGTCGCACCGGGCTCTGGCAGCGGGATCAGCGTCCGGACGAAAGCAGTTTTTCCTGACGGATGCCGGCACGGTCGGGAGTGAAGTCCCGGCTTACGCGGATTTTGTCCGGAAACAGGTCGAAGCCCTGGGACGGGAGCACCCGACGGTGCGGACGCAGTTTTTCTGTGAGGAGATCAGCGACCTGACGGGGATGTTCACTGCCGAGCGCTGCGAGCAGATGCGCGGGGAACACGCACCGCAGACGGGACCTGCGGAAGGACACTGTTATGTTTTCCTGATCGATATCGCGGGTTCTGACGAACTGAGCCGAAAGGCGAAACAGTCAGTGGGATTCAGCGACCGGCGGGATGCGACAGTGCTGACGATCTGCGACGTGGCAGTCCCGGAAGGTCCGGATGAGGGTTATGACCGGGCACCGGTCTGGCGGGTGGCCGCGCGGCGCTATTACCGCAATGTGCCTTCCGATCTGCTGGAGAAGGAGATCTCGCTGGAGATCGGGATCTGGAACCCGGTTCGGGTTGCACTGGACCATACCGGGCTGGGATGCATGCTGACGGATTACCTGAGCCGGAAATTCCCGGATATTTGCCGGGCCTATGACCTGACGGCCCGGGCGAAGACAGAAATGGCATGGGGCTTCATTGCGATGGTCAGTACCGGACGCTGGCAGGAGTACCGCTGTGAGGAGACGAAACTGCCGGCGGAGTCCCTCTATGACCTGAAGCGGGACAGATGTGAGATCCTGAATGATCCGAATCTGCTGCAGCGGATGTTTTTCCGCGAACTGCGGGCCTGCCGGCTGGATCCGGCCGCGGATCCGACACTGGTGCGCTGGGGCGTTCCGGACGGGACCCGGGACCCGGGGACGGGCCGCTATATCCACGACGACCTGGTGATGTCGGCGGCGCTGGCGGTGTTTGATGAGGACGACCTGCCGGTCTATCCTTCTTCCACGCCGCAATGGCCGCCGGAGGATCTGCCGGATTCGTATTATGAGAGTCTGGAAAGGGAGAAGTTCTGGCGGCGGCGCGGGCGCTTCGCGCAGTAGCCAGTGGTCAGTGGCAAGTGGCAAGTAGTTGGGAATAGGTGTCGCTTCGCGAAGATTTTAGATGGCGACGGTGCCGCAGGGGCCGGTTGCCTGAAGGCACTTGCGCCGAGGTGTGTTCACCGTGCCAGTCCCGCGCGGGACTGGCACGTCAGGCACTTTTGTGATGGACGTTTGTGTGGAGAAGCGGGGACGGATCTGTTGACTCAGGTCTGAGTCAACGAGAGCCGGCCCCTGAAGACCAGCCCCTTTACCGCGGAGCGTTCTATTATACGACGCGAAGCGTCACCGATTTAACTTCACTCTTCACACTTCACCCTTCACACTGAAAAAAACTCTGCACTCTGTACTCTGTACTCTGACCTCTGTTTGCTTCACTCCAACTGCCGGCTGATGACCAGTGACTAATGACCAAAATAAACTTTACACATTGCGTTTTGAACTTTATAATTAGACCATGACAATTGCTGAACGAAAGGACAATCACATCTCTGTCTGCCTGAACGGTGACGTCCGTTCGGGGGTATCCGCCGGTTTTGAAAAATACCGGCTGATCCATAATGCCCTGCCGGACGGGGATTTCGACGCGTTTTCCGCGGAGACTTCCTTCCTGGGGAAGCGAATCGCGGCGCCGCTGCTGATCTCTTCGATGACCGGCGGGACAGAGACCGGGGAGCGGATCAACCGGAACCTTGCGGAAGCGGCCGAGCGGATCGGCCTGCCTTTCGCGATCGGGTCCCAGCGCATTTTCCTCGAACATCCGGAACTGCCGCGGATCCCTTACCGGAAGATCGCGCCTTCCGTTCCGATGCTGGCCAATCTCGGTGCCGTCCAGCTGAACTGCGGCTGGGGGCGGGACCGGTTCCTGGCAGCGGTCGAAATGATCGAAGCTGACGCGCTGATCCTGCACCTGAATCCGCTGCAGGAACTGCTCCAGCGGGGCGGAGACAGAAATTTCTCCGGACTGCTGAAGAAGATCGAAACGCTCTGCTCCGGATTCCCGGTCCCCGTGATCGTCAAGGAAGTCGGCTGGGGCATAGAGGCCGGGCTGGCGGTTCGGCTGAAGAATGCCGGGGTATCCATGATCGACGTGGCCGGTGCCGGCGGGACTTCCTGGTCCCGGGTCGAAGCCCTGGTTGACGGGAGCCCGGAGGCGCTCGCGCTTGCGCAGCCTTTTGACGGCTGGGGAATCCCGACCGCAGAGTGCATCGCGTCGATCCATGCCGCGGATCCGTCTATCCGTCTGATCGCTTCCGGCGGTATAATGAACGGAGTGGATATCGCCAAGGCCGTTTTCCTGGGAGCGGAGCTCTGCGGGATGGCAGGGCGTCTGCTGCCCGCCGCGGCCGAAGAAGGACCGGACCCGGTCTGTGCCGAGATCCGCATGATCATTCAGCAATACAGGATCGCCGGGTTTTTGAGCCTCGGTGTTTCGAAAATATAACAGGGAAGGCAATTCATGAAACAAAGGATCATCGATGATGTAAACCGGACGATCTATAAGCTCCTCTCAGGCAATGAGACCCTGCAAAAGGATGAAAAACTGCAGGAGATGGTGCTTTATGCGCTCGGATTTTCTCCTGACGGTACACTGCTCAGCGGGGGAAAGCGGCTGCGCCCGCTTTTCTGCTGTCTGTGCTGCGGGATCTGTTCCGGAAAATATGAACCGGCGCTGACCTACTCCGCCGGGCTGGAAATGCTCCACAACTTCACGCTGATCCATGATGACATTGAAGATAACGGTGACGTCCGCCATAATCGCCCTGCGCTCTGGAAACGGGACGGGCTGGCGCTGGCTCTCAACACCGGAGATCTGCTTTACAATCTGGCGCTGACGACCTTTATCGAGGCCGATGAGGAAAGCGGACGCGACGGGCTCCGCCACATGATCCACAGCGCTTCCCGGCTGTTCCTCGGACAGCACCGGGATATCGCCTTTGAGAAGCGGACGGATATTTCCGAATCCGAATACCTGCACATGGTGCGGGGAAAGACTTCTGCGCTGCTCGGCAGTTCCTTTGCTCTGGGGGCCGCGGCCGGCGGAGCGCCGGAGAAGACCGTCCGTGAATTTGAATACGCAGGCCGCCGCTTCGGGATCGCGTTCCAGATCCGGGATGACTATCTCGGGACCTGGGGGGACCGTGAGGCCTTCGGCAAGTCCGTTACCGGCGATATTACCGAGAAAAAGAACACGCTTGCGGTAATCTATACCGCCGAGCATGATCCCGAATTCCGCGAAAAATGGGCTGCTTATGACGGCTCTCCCGACCGGGTGGCCGAGTTCGCGGGGATGATGGAAAGAGCCGGTGCTCCGGAGTACCTGCAGGAAAAGAGCCTGACATATATCCGGGAAGCCAGGGAGACCCTTGACCTGCACCGCAAAGATAATGAATTCCAGAAAGTCATGGATGAATTGCTTGACTCCATGGCGGAACGGGTGAAATAACGGACAGCCGTTCCGCGGCTGAACGGTAAGCAGCGGAAAGACCCGTACGGCAGCTTTCCGCATTGTACTGAAACCTGGTTGAACATGCAAAACAGCGAAAAAAAATTACAGAATTCTGTCCGGAATATCCTGACAGCCATCGGTGAGGATCCGGAACGGGAGGGCCTGAAGGCCACCCCCGAGCGGGTCCAGCGGATGTACACTGAGCTGTGTGCCGGATATAAAATGGACCTGGAAACCGTCGTGCACGGGGCTGTCTTCAATGAAGACTGCGACAGCATGGTACTGGTGCGCGGTATCTCCTTCTACAGTCTCTGCGAACACCATATGCTCCCCTTTTACGGGAAGATCCATGTGGCTTATTTCCCGGACGGGAAAATCATCGGGCTTTCCAAGATCCCGCGGATCGTGGAAATGTATGCCCGGCGCCTTCAGGTCCAGGAACGCCTGACGGAACAGGTCTGCAATGCGGTGGAGGAGATCCTTCACCCGAAGGGGACCGCGGTCTTTACCGAGGGCATCCATATGTGCTCGGTGATGCGCGGCGTACGGAAAGAAAGCGCTGAGCTCGTCACGACCCGTTTTACCGGGATCTTCGATGAACGGCCGGAACTGCGGGATGAGTTTTACCGTCAGATCGGCGGGAAGGTCTCGCGGGACTGATGTCGGACAGCCGCCTTTTCCTCCTGCTGGATATCGACGGGGTCCTGCTGGAAGCGCACGGGTACCGGCTTGCGGCGGTCGATACCGTCAATGATATGCTGCGGCTCATGGGCCAGCCCGGCCTTACGGTCGATCGTTCGCTGACAGACGCTTTCGAAGCGAACGGGATCAGCGCAGAATGGGATATGGTGCCCCTGACACTGGCTGCTTTCGTCAGCTGGTATATCGAACGCAGCGGAAGCGTGCCCCGGATGGGTGAAGAGCTGCCGGACTGCGGTGCGGTACCGATGACCGATGCGGAGGGTTTCCGCCGGATGCTGGCGGACCGGGTCCGTGAATATGCTTCGCTGCTGGATCCCGCACTGAACGTGATCGATGCGGTCCGGGAGGCGTTTGAAGCAGGACGGTGCGCCGGCCTGCAGCCCCTGCGGGATGCGGGACTCGGCGGCCGGTTTTTCCGTGATACGCTGGATCCGTGGAAATGTCCGTTCTTCCGGGAACTGATGTGCCGGATCATCGGCTCGGAGCGGTTCGCCGAATTTTACGGAATGCCCGCGCCGGTGGTGTGTGAAGCTTATCTCGAGACGAAAGACCGGCCGATCCTCTCCGAAGCGTGGCGGAAGCTGCTGCCGGAGCTTTCCGGAAAACGTGTGTGGCCGGCGGTCCTGACCTACCGTCCGACCCTGCTTCCGGTCTGGGACGGGAACAAAAACGGGCTTTATTACGTTAATACGCCTGACGGAGAATGTGCCCTCCGTCTGCTTGGCTGGGCGGACGGCCGGATCCCGATGGTGGGTTCCGGCAGTTTGTGCTATATCGAAGATAAATACGGCCTGCGCCGGGAGTACTACGTCAAACCGCATCCTTTTCACGCGCTTGCTGCCGTGCTGAGCACGGTGTGCGCGGATCCGCTGGAAGCGCTCGAGCTTGCCCGGATCCTGTGTGAAACGGATCCGGCGGACGGGAACACTTCCGCGGAGCGTGTTCTCCCGAAGGGAGAGAAGCTCCGCATCGCGGTATTTGAGGATTCCGTCAGCGGGATCGAATGTACGAAAAACGCGGCCGATGTGCTCCGCAAATGGGGCTATGAGACGGAGATCCTGCTATGCGGGATCCGGACAACAGCCGAGAAAAATCAACGGCTCACCCGGGCCGGCGCGGTGCTTTATGATGATGTCAACGCGGCATTTTGTAAAGTCCTGGGTGACCCTGAAAGGATCGATTTATGAAACGTTCACTTCTTTTCCTGATCTGTGTACTGCTGTGCGCGGCCCTGCCGGTTTCCGCACAGGAGCTTTCTGCCGAACCGACAGCCACACCGGAAATTTCACTGGTTCAGCCCACCGAGTCGGCAGCCGATCCGACGGAAGATCCGGATATCACGATCAGCCGGCCGACAGCTACGCCGGAGATCACGCTGGTTCAGCCGACGCCCGCGCCGACCGCCGCGGTCATTATCGTCAACCCGAACCTGGGGACTGTCAGCGGTGACGGGGTCATTTCCGGTCGCGGCAACAATACCGTAAAGCTCTGGGACCGGAGCCTTTATGAAAACCAGCCGAAAAGCGTGACCCTTGCCAACGCAAAGGAAATGTTCCAGACCGGGATGGAAGTCCCGAAACCGCTCCTGGACCGTCCGATCGTCGAGGGCTGGGATGATCTGAAGCCGGGATATGCCTGCGAGGCGATCCTCAACCGTCCGTATTATTTCCAGCAGATGAAATTCGGTGAAGAGTTTACGCTGGATATCACCTTCCGCAACGTCGGTACACAGACCTGGGATTTTAACATCGATGTCATGCAGTATACGGGTGACCGGCTTGAAAAGAACGGCAAGTATATCTATGATCTCGGCAAGGATTTCAAGGACAGCGGCAATATGAATGACCGCATCGTCCGCCCCGGCGAATCGATCCGCATCACGATCCCGATGCGCGCTCCGACGGAAAAATATCACGATGACAACAAGTATTACAGCGCCTATACGCTCGTCCGGAACTGGGACCAGTACGGATGGGACGCGCTTCACTCCGGCGACTGGAAAAATGACGGTGGCGGCGGTATGTTCTGCCCGGTCTATTTCTACATCTATGTTCCGTAGTATTCACCGGGCCTGAAGCGGTGATATCTGAACGGCAGCTATATCGATATGCTGCCGTCCGCTTTTTTAGCCGTCTCTGTGCCGGCATCTGCTGATTGGTGGCATTATGGAAGAAAGAATCGAAGAAATCTTATCGCAATATGATCTGGGAAGCAGGGTCGTTTCCTGCGAGCCGTTCGGTGTCGGGCATATCAACTGGACCTACCGCGTTGAAACTGCCGGCGGGGATCTTTTCATCCTCCAGCGCATCAATACGTATGTCTTCCGGGATCCGGAAGGGCTGATGCGCAATATCGAGCTGCTGACCGAATTTATGCGCAAAAAGACGGACGACCCGCGGAAGGTGCTTGAACTCGTCCGCACACCCGGCGGCAGGTCTTATTATGTCGACGGTGAAGGCCGTTACTGGCGGATCTATGTCTTTGTCCGTGACTGCATTTGCTATGATCAGGCTCCCACGCCGGAAATTTTCATGAAAAGCGGTCAGGCTTTCGGCAATTTCCAGAATATGCTCTCGGATTTTCCCGTAGAACAACTGGTGGAGACGATCCCGAATTTCCACAACACGGTCTCCCGGTTCGCGGATCTGGAAGCCGCTGTCCGCCGGAATGATGACGGCCGCGCGGAAATCGCCCGTCCGGAGATCGAATATGTGCTTTCGCAGAAACCGTTCGCTTCCTTCCTCCTGGATAAGGCCGCCTCGGGGGAGATCCCGCTGCGCGTCACGCATAACGACACCAAGATCAACAACGTGCTCTTTGACCGGACGACGGATGAACCGCTGTGCGTCGTGGATCTGGATACCACGATGCCCGGGATCCCTGCGATGGACTTCGGGGATTCCATACGCTACGCTGGAAATAACGCGGCTGAGGATGAAAAGGATCTCAACAATGTATATTTGCGTGTAGACCTGTTCCGCTCCTTCGCGGAAGGGTTTTGCGGCATCTCCAAAGCCCGTCTGGGCCGTGAAGAGCTGATCCTCTGCCCGGAAGCATCCAAACTGGTGACCCTCGAGATCGGGGTCCGGTTCCTGACGGATTATCTGATGAACGACGTCTATTTCCATACCGATTACGCGGACCATAATCTGGTGCGCGCCCGGACGCAGTTTAAGCTGGCCCGGGATATGGATACAAAAATGGATGTGATGAAAGAAATCATCGAAGATATCCTTCGTTAGCCTTTTTTTGTGGTAAGTATGCGAAATTTTCTGCAGAAAATCATTGCCGCGGATGAGCGGATCTCCGCCGGTCTTCGGATCCGGGACCAGAACAGTCTGCTGTTTCGGCTCTCCGCGATTTTTGCGCATTCCGGCGATTCCTGGCTTTGGTGCGGGGCCCTGTTTGTCCTGTGGCTGTTTGCGGAGGGGGAACGTCAGCGTATTCTGGCCTGGTGGGGCGGGACGATCGCGCTGACGGCCGTTTTTGTCTTCTTTCTGAAGCGGGTGATCGCCCGGTCCCGTCCGAAAGGGGAGTGGGGCGGTGTATACCGCCGAAGCGATCCGTATTCCTTTCCGTCCGGTCACGCGGTACGCGCCGGGCTGATCGTGGTGCTGGCCTTCAACACGTTTCACCATCCGCTGCTGCTGGCCGGAATCTGCCTCTGGGCTGTGCTGATGACCCTTTCCCGTGTGTCGTCCGGTGTCCATTACCTGCTGGATGTCTGGGCGGGTTTTCTGCTCGGGCTGATCATCGGGCAGCTCTGGATGCTTGCGCAGCCATGGTTCTTCCGGACCTTTGCCGTTCTTTTTGACCGCTCCCTCTGGTTTAAATAATCGGAGCCGGGATCTGCGGTCCCGGCCCCGAATTGGTTTTGCCTGTTCTTTTAGAGGACGATATGCATCAGGTCTTCGATCAGCGCGGCTGCCGTTTCCTTGCGGCCGGCTCCCGGTCCGATCAGCGTGATGGCTCCGAGCAGATCGCTGTGGTACTGGATCGCGTTGCCGGCACCGCTGATATTGGCGAGCGGGTTATCCAGCGGAAGCATCACGGGACGGACCCATGCCTCTACGCCTCTGTCCAGCTTTTTGACCGAGCCGATCAGTTTCCAGCGCATATTGTTTTCCGCTGCCTTACGGATATCATCCGGAGTGATGCCGGTGATGCCCTGACGCTCGATATTTTCGGGTTTGATGAAGGTATTGAACACCAGCTGGGAGAGGATCGCGACCTTACCGGCGGTGTCAAAGCCTTCCACATCGCCGGAGGGATCCGCTTCCGCATAGCCGAGCTGCTGTGCCTGCGCGAGGGCTTCCTCATAAGTCGCGCCGCTTTCCATCCGGGTGAGGATGTAGTTGGTGGTGCCGTTGAGGATTCCCTGGATCTCCGTGATCCCGGTCGGCAGCAGACTGTCAAGCGCCAGACGGAGAGCGGGTGAGCCGCTCATCACGGTCCCTTCGCATCCGATTTTTACCCCGTTGTCCCTGGCGAGCATCTTCAGGTGGTTATAGTGCAGCGCGATCGGCCCTTTGTTGGAGGTGATCACATGTTTTCCGGAAAGCAGCGCTTCTTCGCAGTGCAGTACCGCGGGCTCCCCGGTCTTCAGATCCGTGAAGCTGAGCTCAATGATCACATCGGTTTCGGAGTTCCGGATCATCTGGATCGTGTTCCAGTCCCTGAAAAGCTCCGGCGCGATCCCGGAGAAATCTTTGCTGTCCGCAAGCTCTTCAAGGGAAAGGCCGTTCGGGTCGTAGATCGTCCCGTAGCGGATATCGGTCACGGATGTGATCAGGAACTGAAGGCCGTGTTCCTTTCTGAAATAATCCTTTTTTTCGGAAAGCGCGCGGATAAACCCATGCCCGACGTTCCCGAATCCGATCATGCCGATCCTGACTGTCTTCATAGCACACCTCCGGAAGTTATTTGCCGAAAAATCTTCTGGCGATCAGTTCACCATTGAGGATGGATCCGCCCGCAGCACCGCGGATGGTATTGTGGGAAACGCTGACAAAGCGGTAATCCAGAATGTTGTCTGTCCGGACGCGTCCGACACTGGTCGCCATGCCGTTCTCGAGATCCCGGTCCAGACGCGGCTGGGGACGGTTGGCTTCGCTGTGATAAATGATCGGCTGCTTCGGGCAGGAAGGAAGATCCTTCACGATCTCCGGCACCCTGAAATTCTGCAGGGTGCTGATCAGCTCGTCGGTGGATGGCTTTTCTTCCGTGGAGATGCTTGCGCAGATCGTGTGCGCGTCTACGACCGCGACGCGGTTCGTGTGTGCGGAGATCACCATCGGGTGGTTTTTGACGCCATCCGCTTCCATGGTGCCGAGGATCTTCTTCGGTTCGAATTCGACCTTCTCTTCCTCGCCGCCGATGTAGGGGATCACGTTGTCAATGATATCCAGGGAAGGAACACCCGGGTATCCCGCGCCGGAAAGGGCCTGCATGGAAAACACCATCGCTTTGGTGATGTGGTATGCGGCATCGATCGCGTGCATAGCAATAATGAACCCGGTCGTGGTGCAGTTCGGGTTGGTGATCAGACCGCCGGACCAGCCGTACTGCTTGTGCTGCAGTTCAACAAGATCCAGGTGATCCGGATTGATCTCCGGGACCAGCAGCGGAACCAGCGGATCTTTTCTGTATGCCGCGGCATTGGAGCTGAGGTACATTCCGGCTTTCGCGAAATCGGGTTCGATCTCTTTGGCTATATCTGAGGGGAGCGCCGAGAAAACGATTTTGGCTTTGCTCAGTGCCGAAGCTGCTGTCGGGAGCAGCACCATGTCTTTGACATAATCGGGCATCGGTTTCGCAAGGAACCAGTGACATGCGTCTTCATAGCGTTTGCCTTCAGACCGCTCGGACGCGGTGACTTCGACGACTTCGAACCACGGATGGCCATCCAATAAACTGATCATGCGCTGACCGACGCTGCCGGTGCCTGCCAATACTGCGACTGGGATCTTGTTGCTCATAATAATACCTGCCTTATCGTTGATTCATAAAAAAACTGCCTCTTTTGGAGGCAGTTCCCGTATTCTTTATGTTTCAGATCTTCCTGCCTCACATATGTGAAAAAACACCGCGGGTGGCGGTAATAGTGATAACAGTGTAACCATTCATTGAAACAATAGCGTGTGACATATTATTACTTTATCATCCTAAAGCTGTATTGTCAAATGAATTCGGAAAAAATATGATTTTACGGATCCGGGAATTCAGAGTCCCCGTTTATTGTGATTTCCGGTGTGGGTTTATGCAGCTGATTTCTTTTGGTTATAAATGATTTGATAATATTAATTATTTTCTAATAAAAAGCACTTGAAAAAGCCGCTGCAAAAGTGTATAATACAAATATAATAGAATTAAATTATTATAATAAATAATTTCTCTGTTATTCGAACGTTGACAACTGAATATTTTTTATAAATTGAGAAAAAAATATTTAATAGTTATAATCAGAGAAAAACAGAATTCTGTAAATTCAAAAAAACTTGCGGGGCTGAAATGGAAACGATAAAAGCAGCTAAATTACGGGACGATGCGATCCTCCCGACAAGAAAACATCCTGATGACGCGGGGATCGATTTTTATTCTGCGGAAGAAAAAACAGTTATGCCGCATTCTTTCGGTGTGGTGGGAACCGGGATCACGGTCGAGATCCCGGCCGGGCTTGTCGGACTTCTGAAACCCAAAAGCAGAAATGATCATCTGGTCGGGGCAGGCGTCGTTGATGCCGGATATCAGGGTGAGATCCGGATCAAAATCGCCAATGTGACGGACGAGCCGCTGGAGATCCATTTCGGACAGGCTGTTGCCCAGATGCTTTTGATCCCGGTCGTTACTCCGGAAGTCGAACCGGTACCGCTTGAGTTTATTCATCAGGAAATCACCGCGAGAGGCGCAACCGGCGGTATTCTGGGAACGGAATAAAAAAACCGGACAATTTCTGTCCGGTTTTCAAAGGCATTTCGCTGATTCAGGAGTTTTTGCCGTAGACC
>CADBKS010000063.1:6737-20293 GCA_902795255.1 uncultured Chloroflexota bacterium | reverse complement strand
AGCTGTCGTCTCAGGTAATTTAAATCGGGGGGTGCCGGGGCCGACGGGTGGCCGACAGGCCAGCCCGATCGGCCCCGGCTAAACAAACCAGGCGCGGCCAACGGCTTATGCAGACACACGAGCAACCGTGCCGCGCCATGCGGAGCACTCACTTCCGACTGCCATGTGTACGGAAAAAAGCGTTTTTCCGGGAGAATAATTTTCCAATATCCATAAAAGGGAGTTTAAAAATTCCCCTTTTTTTGAAAAATACTATAAAATAGTATCATCAGCGGTGATGCTGCTGCCTGAATCTGTTATGAACCATAACAAATCTACTGCCCTGAATCTCAGGGCTTCGGGAGGATATTTATGCAATTTGTGATCATTTTCGCACTGATCGTTTCGATTTTTGCCGTAATGTTTGCCTTACAGAATCCGACGGTCGTTCCGCTTCATTTCATCATCTGGGATTTTGAACAGCCGCTGACGCTTTATCTGCTGATCTCCATCGTTCTCGGTGCTTTTATCATCTCCATCCTGACGATCCCCGGCGCGATCAGGAACCGCCAGCTGCGGAACAAGCACCGCCGGGAAGTTACGGACCTGGAAGATAACCTTTCCAAGTACCGCTCCAACCTGATCGATGCCCAGAACAGCAACAAAGACCTGCGCCAGAAGATCCTTGAGATCGAAGATGCCAAGGAAAAACTCGAACAGGCCCAGAAACAGGCCGAGCAGGAGATCAGTGATCTGCACGCCGCGCTGAACAAGGCCGATCTCAGCTCCCAGGAGGCCGATCAGGCCCGTAAGGAAGCCGTTGAAGCCCGCGACAACATCAACCTCGCGCTGCGCGAACTGGAGATCAAGCTCTCCTCTGCAGAAGAATCCGCGGACACTTATAAGGGCCTGCTGGAACAGATGGCTCCGGCCATGCCTTATCTCCAGCCCGGTTCCGGTGGTGAACTGGATACCCTTGCCGAAGAAGCTGCGCTGGATGAAGCGCCGAGCGAAGAACCGAAACCGGAAGAAGCTCCGGCTCACGAACAGCCGGCCCTTGCCGAGCCTGCCGCTCAGGAAGAGGAAAAGACCGAGAAGAAGCGCTTCTCCTGGTTCTGAGAAACCGTTATTCATGACCTGTCTGAGGCGGTTTTGCCGGAACTTCTGTCCGGTAAAAACCGTCTTTTGACTTAAAATAAAGGCAGGGCAGCCGATGCGTAAAGATGAGCCGGCGCTGCACAGGTTATAGGTCCGGATCAAGACTTTGAGAACCGGGAAGGGCTGTACGAATGAAAAAAATATTTCTTTTGATGCTGTTCACAGTGATTTTGATGACCGTTTCGGCTGTTTTTTCACAGACGGAGGAAATGACCCTGATCATGGGGATCAATGATGAAACGCCGGCGAGCCGGCTGGTCTGGGATGAAAGCGGCAATTGGGTCACGGGAGTCTCCCGTTCCATGTATCAGCAGACCCGAACCGAACCGGAACCGATGGTCCAGGCGGACGGTTCTTCCTTCGGCGCCTACAGCAGCCAGGTTTTTTCCTTTGGGGACCGGGGTTATTCGCTGACGACCGTTTCTCCTTCCGGGGCGATGGCCGCGCTTTCGAAGGACTTCCGTTCGATCGATGTCCTGACGCAGCCGATGGACCCGGACAAAGCGCCGCTTACCATCGAGCCCGGATTTATGGTCCTTTCCGCTGCGCTTTCGGACGACGGCCGCTTTGTCCTCGCGAATTCCGCCGATGAGATCCGGACCGTTGTTTACAGCACGGCTGACGGCGGACAGGTGTATGACCTGAACGGTTTTGAGACCGCGGCTCCGGTCTATGACTCGATCCTTTCCGCGGACGGCACGCGGGTCATCTGGCATTCCCGCGGGACCTTCGCGGTCCAGGATGTTGAAACGGGGAAATTCGGAGAAACGATCTCCCTCTGGGATTTCGCTTCCGCTTATGCGTTCGCGCCGGATGATCAGACGCTCGCGGTCAGCATCATCAATGACGATTATGAAAACGGCGCGGTGATCTTTTTCGACCCGCAGAGCAGCGCCGAAAAGGGCCGGGTGATCACCGGCAAAACCGCCCCGTATGAGCTCTCCTACAGCGCGGACGGCTCCGTGCTGCTGGCCGCGGACCGGGATACGCTTTATTGGATCGATCCGCTGAAGATCGAACTGTCCGGCAGCAGGACCGTTGTCACCGGCGATACGGACGAGCTCCGTGTCAGCCGCATCGCCGCCTCCCCGGACGGTTCGCAGGCCGCTGTCCTGCTCAGCAGCAATGATCTTTATCTGGTCCGCAAACCATAAACGGGAGCAGCCGCTCCCGGATCACCGGATCCCCGGATCCTGAAACCTGATATCTATGATCGAAGTAAACGAAAGCATCCGAAACACACTCGCTACACTGCCGAAAAAACCCGGCTGCTACCTGATGAAGGACGTGAATGACAAGATCATCTACGTCGGAAAAGCCATCAACCTGCGCAACCGGGTCAAATCCTATTTCATCAACGATGCCGGCCACACCGAAAAGACCCGTCAGCTGGTCAGGCATATCGACCATATCGAATGGGTCGTCGTGGAGTCCGAGCTGGAAGCCTTCATCCTGGAGATGAACCTCATCAAGCGCTACAAGCCGCATTACAACATCCAGCTCAAGGACGATAAGCGCTACCCGTTCATCAAGATCAGCTTCCAGGATCCGTTCCCGAAAGTCACCGTCACCCGGCGGATGGTCCACGACGGTTCCCGCTATTACGGGCCCTATACCAGTGCCTGGGCGGTCTATCAGACGCTGGATATGCTGCGGAAGATCTTTCCGTACTATACCTGCGACCGGGAGCTCACCGGCAATGACACGCGTGCCTGCCTGTATTACGACATCAAGCTCTGCACCGGTCCCTGCATCGGCGCCATCACGCAGAAGGAATATCATCAGATGATGGAGAAGCTCGGTGATTTTCTGGAGGGAAAATCCGACGAGATCATCAAACAGCTGCAGCAGGAGATGAAGGAAGCCGCGGACAAGATGCTTTACGAGCGGGCGGCTCAGCTGCGCGACCAGCTGCAGGCAGCCGCACATGTGGTCGAAAAACAGAAGATCGTTTCCTCCGAGGATATCAACTCCGACGTGATCGCGCTGGCGCGTTCCGAGGACCGTTCCTGTGTGCAGATGTTTTTTGTCCGCTCCGGCAAGCTGATCGGGCAGGAATATTTCGTTCTGGAAGGCACGGCGGATGAAAAGGATTCCGAGGTGCTGGAGGCTTTCATCCGTCAGTATTATGACCAGGCTCAGACCGTCCCGCCGCAGGTGCTGCTGCCGACCGATCTGGAGGAGACGAAGATCATCCACCAGTGGCTGCGGCAGAAACGGGGCGGAAAAAAGATCGAGATCAAGGTCCCGCATACAGGGGACGCGAAGGATCTGGTCAACATGGCCGCGGAGAATGCCATTGAGACCCTGCGCGCGCTCCGGACCCAGTGGACGAACGATACGAACAAACAGAATGAGGCGCTTGCCGAGCTGCAGAACGCGCTGGATCTGCCGCAGGCTCCCAACCGCATGGAGTGCTATGATATCTCCAACACGCAGGGGACGAACTCCGTCGGATCGATGGTGGTATTTCTGCAGGGCGTTCCCGCCAAAAAGCATTACCGCCGCTTCAATATCAAAACGGTCGAGGGCCCGAACGATTTTGACTCCATGACCGAAGTCCTGACCCGGCGGCTCAAGCGCTGGGAGGCCGCGAAGGAGAAAAACGCGGAGACCGGCGGGAAGGCCGACGAGTCCTTCGCCATGCTGCCGGACCTGATCATCATGGACGGCGGTAAGGGACAGCTGGGCCGCGCGGTCGAGGTTCTGGACGAATTCGGTCTTTCGGATAAAGTCCATGTGGTCGGCCTTGCCAAGCGGGAAGAAGAGCTCTTCCTCCCGCATCAGTCGGAGTCGATCCTGCTGCCGCGCCATTCCCAGGGGCTGTATATGGTCCAGCGCATCCGCGATGAGGCGCACCGCTTTGCCATCACCGCGCACCGCGCCCGCCGCACGAAGGCCGGGCTGGCCTCCACACTGGAAAAGGTCCCAGGCATTGGGCCGGTCAAGCGCAAGGCCCTGCTGAAGAAATTCGGCTCCCTTGAGGATATCGCCGAAGCCCCGATCGAGGAGCTGATGGTGGTCCGCGGCATCACGGAAGACCTGGCCATTGCGGTCCACGAACAGCTGAATGCCTGATACCGGCATACGAATGACCGGGCCGCTCCTTGCGGAGCATATTCTCCCGCCTGTAAACCAATCTATGTGGAAAATCCGATGATTCTTGTGAAAAACCGGGAAATAAATTCCCCTTTTTCATATTGAAAAGGTATCCTCCGTTATATACGGTTTAGTCTTATTATGATTCGTGGATGCATAAATAAATGTGACGCCTCAGGCTCATTAACTGGGGGCGCCGGGGCCGACGGGTGGCCGGCAGGCCAGCCCGATCGGCCCCGGCTGAATTATCCCGGCGCGGCAGGACCCTTATGCCAACACACGAACGACCGGGCCGCGCCGCGCGGAGCATGCCCTTTCGCTTGCCGCATTTAAACCTTATATGTAGGGAAAACCTGCGGATTCCTGCGAAAAAAGCAAATAATATGACAAAAGTCACACATATGTCACTGTTTTGCCTGAAATGTCACTGAATTCATGTATTCGCAATAATACGAACTTATAATTTACAGTAATCTTTTTTGTTGGAGTATTAACAGCAATGACAGAATCTATCGTAAACCCTAATGAACAGGGTGCAAACCTTGACCCCGATAATAACATGGCATCCCTGCTTGAAGCAGAAGGTGTCAATATCGATTTTCCCCGCCAGGGTGAAATCCGGCAAGGAATTATCGCCAGCATTTCCCGGGACCAGATCCTGGTGAGTGTTGGTACCAAGTCCGAAGGTGTCATCACCGGTAAAGAGCTCGAAGCGATCCCGGATGAAGAACTGAAGGGCCTGGAAGTCGGCAAAGAAATTTCCGTTTACATCATCAACCCCGAAGATTCCAACGGGAATCTTGTTCTCTCCTACATGCAGGCGCGTGAAGAAGAAAACTGGAAAAAGGCCGAAGAACTGATGGCGAGCAAGACCCCCTTCACCAGCAAGGTTGTCCACTACAACAAGGGCGGTCTGATCGTTGCGCTTGACGGTCTGCGCGGTTTCGTTCCTGCATCCCAGATCAGCATGTCCCGCAAGGCTGCCATGACCGGCGATACCCCGGAACAGCGCTATGGCAAGATGGTCGGCACCCCGATCACCTGCTGCGTTATGGAAGTGGACCGCGAACGCCGCCGTCTGATCTTCTCCGAACGCGCTGCCTCCAATGAGACCCGCGAAACGGTCAAAGAACGCATCATCGAAAACCTGCAGGAAGGCGAGATCCGCAAGGGCCGCGTCACCAGCCTGGCTGATTTCGGTGCTTTCGTCAACATCAACGGTGCCGACGGCCTCGTCCACCTTTCCGAAGTTTCCTGGGATCACATCAAGAACCCGGCTGAAGTTCTGAAGGTCGGCGACGAAGTCAACGTGAAAGTCATCTCCGTTGATAAAGACAAGAAACGCATCGGCCTGTCCATCCGCCAGACCCAGGAAGATCCGTGGGGCGACCGCATGTCCAAATACAAGGTCGGCGATCTGCTCACCGCTGAGATCACCCGCCTGACCAAGTTCGGTGCTTTCGCGAAGATCGATGATGATCTGGAAGGTCTGATCCACATCTCCGAAATCAGCGAAAAACGCATTGAACACGCCAAGGAAGTCCTCAAGGAAGGCGACAAGGTCACCGTCCGTGTGATCAAGATCGACCCCGAAGCCCATCGCATCGGTCTGTCCATCCGCCGCGTCGACTCCATGGCCTACGCTGATCAGGACTGGAAAGCCCTGCTCGGGGAATAAGTCCTCTGTAAACAACTGAATAAAAGCTGCTCGGTAAGGGCAGCTTTTTTTACTGTATTTTTACAGCGGCCTGCGGCCTCTCACGGCCGGCAGTTTTGCAGACAAAAGAGCGGTCGGGCCGCGCCATACAGCGCAACGCAGTCCCTGGTCTGCATCATAAAAGGTGTCCGCTGCTTCATGCGGGTGAGTCTTGCTAAGAGCCGCGGGTATAAAAAAACGTCGTCTCAGGCATATTACCTGGGGGTGCCGGGGCCGACGGGTGGCCGTCAGGCCAGCCCGATCGGCCCCGGCTAAATAAACCAGGCGCGGCCAGCGGCTTATGCAAACACACGAGCGATCGGGCCGCGCCATACGGAGCAGGTCAGGTTTCTCACTTTCGACTGCCAAGTGCACATTCTTACATCAGGGTGAACGCATACAAGGAAAACTATGGATTACCGAACTTATTTGAAGAAAACTCCGGATGAAAACGGCTGGTACGGGCCGTACGGCGGCAGCTTTATCCCGAACGAACTGATCCCGGGATTCAAAGAGATCGCCGAAGCCTATCAGTCGATCGCCCACTCCGCGCAGTTCATCGCCGAGCTGCGCCGGATCCGCCGGGAATATCAGGGACGCCCGACCCCGGTCTATCACTGTGAGCGGCTTTCCCGCAAACTGGGCATGGCGCAGATCTATCTGAAGCGCGAGGACCTCAACTTTACCGGTGCCCATAAACTGAACCACTGCATGGGCGAGGGACTGCTGGCGAAATACATGGGGAAGAAAAAGCTGATCGCAGAGACCGGCGCCGGACAGCACGGTGTGGCCCTTGCCACCGCCGCGGCCTACTTCGGCCTGGAATGCGAGATCCATATGGGGGAAACGGACATCGCCAAGCAGGCGCCGAATGTTGCCCGCATGAAGATCCTCGGGGCGAAGATCGTCTCCGTCACCCACGGCCGCAAGGCGCTGAAAGAAGCCGTGGACTCCGCGTTCGACTCCTATCTGAAGAGTTATAAGGATTCCATCTACTGCATCGGTTCCGCGCTGGGACCGCACCCCTTCCCGCTGATGGTCCGCGATTTCCAGATGGTCATCGGTGTCGAAGCCCGCGAACAGTTCCTGGAAATGACCGGGAACCTGCCGGACCATGTGGTCGCGGCGGTCGGGGGAGGCAGCAACTCCATCGGTATGTTTATCCCGTTCATTGATGATCCCGTCGAGATCCACGGGGTCGAACCGTTGGGCCGCGGGCCCGCGGACGGCGATCACGCGGCTTCCATGAAGTACGGGAAAGACGGTATCCTGCACGGCTTCAAGAGCATCCTGCTCCAGGATGAGAACGGCGATCCGCTGCCGGTCTATTCCGTCGCCAGCGGTCTGGACTATCCTTCCGTTGGGCCGGAACACGCTTATCTGCGCAGCCTCGGCCGCGTTTCCTATGACTGCATTTCCGATGAGGAAGCGATCGATGCCTTCTTCAAGCTTTCCCGTTATGAAGGGATCATCCCGGCACTGGAAAGCTCCCACGCCGTCGCCTACGCCATGAAGCTGGCGAAGGAGATCCGCACCGGGTCGATCCTCGTCAACCTCAGCGGCCGCGGGGATAAAGACGTGGATTACGTGATCGAACACTACGGTTACGGCGAGGACCATCTGTTTTAGCCGGCCGCGGTGCATGAGGACTGCGCCCTGCAGTCAATAATGTGCACTCCTGCGGAAGGAAAAGCGGAAAACCGCTTATAATTCAGTATCATGCACAGTATGCGCAAATGAAATTTTAATGGGGGAAAAATGAAGAAACCTCTTGTTTTCGTAGTTATGGACGGCGTAGGCTTCGGCAAGGATGAAGCCGGGGATGCCGTAAAACAGGCAAACACACCGACACTCGACTGGCTCCTGGCCAATTGCCCGAACACCCGCATCAAGGCGCACGGGACCGCGGTCGGTCTGCCTTCCGACGCGGATATGGGCAACAGCGAAGTCGGCCATAACGCACTCGGCTGCGGGCAGATCTATTCCCAGGGCGCGAAGCTGGTCAATGACAGCATCGAAAGCGGCAGCATGTTCCGCTCGGGCACCTGGCTGGAAATGGTTGAAAACTGCGTCAGCCACAAATCCGCGATGCACTTCATCGGCCTGCTTTCCGACGGCAACGTCCACTCCAACATCAGCCATCTGAAGGCGATGATCGCGGAAGCGAAAAAGGCCGGCGTGAGCCGTGTCTGCGTCCACATCCTGCTGGACGGCCGCGACGTCCCCGCGACTTCCGCGCTCCAGTATGTGGATGACCTCGAAGACTTCCTGGCGCAGCAGCGCGGTGATGGCTTCGACTGCCGCATCGCCTCCGGCGGCGGCCGTATGGTCATCACGATGGACCGCTACCAGGCGAACTGGAACATGGTCAAGGCCGGCTGGGACACCCATGTGCACGGTGAAGGCCGCCAGTTTGCGACCGCGAAGGAAGCGATCGAGACCTACCGCAGGGAATTCGAAGTGATCGACCAGGATCTGCCGGCGTTCGTCATTGCTGAAAACGGTAAGCCGGTCGGCACCATCGAAGACAACGACAGCGTGATCTTCTACAACTTCCGCGGTGACCGCGCCATCGAGATCAGCATGGCGTTTGAATATGATGACTTTGATCATTTTGACCGCGGCCGCCGTCCGCATGTCCTTTACGCGGGGATGCTGCAGTATGACGGCGACCTGAAGCTGCCGAAAAGGTTCCTGGTGGCTCCGCCGGATATCCAGCACACGCTTTCCCAGCTGCTGGTCGAACACGGCGTCAAGCAGTACGCGGTCTCCGAGACCCAGAAATACGGCCATGTGACCTACTTCTGGAACGGCAACAAGTCCGGGAAGACCAGCGAGGAACTGGAAGTCTTCTGCGAAGTCCCGTCCGATGTTGTTCCCTTTGACCAGCGCCCGTGGATGAAGTCCGCCGAAGTGACCGACAAGGTCCTGGAAGCGATCGAATCCGGTGAGTACGGCTTTATCCGCTGCAATTACCCGAATGGCGATATGGTCGGCCATACCGGCAGCCTGGTCGCCACTCGCATCGGCGTTGAATCCGTCGATCTCGGCCTGGCCCGCATCATCAGGGCGATGGAACATCATGATTTCACGCTCATCGTCACGGCTGACCACGGCAACGCGGATGACATGATCGAACGCAACAAGAAGACCGGCGAGATCTCCCCGAAGACCTCCCATTCGCTGAACCCGGTCCCGTTCATCATCTATGACAAGGACACCCGCTACGAGATCAAAGACGGACAGTTCGGTCTCGCCAACTGCGCCGCGACCGTCGCGAAGATCCTCGGTATCGAACCGCCCTCCATGTGGGAAGAGGCGATGATCTGACGAATATCCGTTCCGGACCGAAGTGCCGGAATGAAATCAAAAAAGACTGCCCGCGGACAGTCTTTTTTGATGTATTATTGAAAAAACACCTGACATACAGTCAGGACAGTATTATCCTGTAACCATAACAAGGGGTACCGGTGTGCAGCCGAAGCTCCGCATTATAAGAAGTATCCGCCGTAAGTCTCGTTACGAGTTGCGGGTACATAATCAGATTCGTCATTTCAGGCATAATAATCAGGGTGCCGGGGGCAGCGGGCGGCTTTAGCCGGCCCGTGCCCCCAGCTAAACAAACCGGGCGCGGCAAGTCACTTATGCAAATACACGAGCGACCGGGCCGCGCCCATCCATCCCGGGCAGTTTCTCACTTCCGATTGCCATGTGCACCGCAAAATTGTCATTTTACAGGCGCAGAAAAACCACCGGCGCAGCCGGTGGTCCTGATTTTGGAATGTATTTTTTAGAGTACGAACTCGATGTTATCCACGCCGGTGATGAGGTTCGGGAAGATCGAGCGGGCTTCGTTGACGGCATTCATGCGCATCGGGATCGAGGTGTAGGCCGCTGCACCGAAGTGGGTGAGCACCATCTGCTTCGCATTGGCCTGGACGGCCAGTTTCGCGCAGGTTTCCGGGTCCATGTGCGGACCGGCGGCTTTGGCGGTCCCGGGCAGCGTTCCGCATTCGGCGATCACCAGGTCCGCGTCCTTTGCCAGGGTCACCGCATTGCCGCAGTATCCGGTATCACAGAGGTAGGTGACGACTTTGCCGCCGATCTCGATCCGGTAACCGTTATCCGGGACCGGGTGGCAGAGCGGCAGGGAGGTGAGCCTGAACGGCAGCCCCGCTTCTTCAAGCTCGTTGGCCGCGAACACCTCGGAGTTGTCCGGCAGTGCGTTCACGAGGTCTGTTGTGAAGGGGAGCCGGCAGAGTTCCAGCAGGATCCGCTGATGCCCGGGCGGCAGGATGATTTTGAGCGGGATCTGAAACTGCAGGTAATCCAGCAGGTGCAGCCCGGCGGTATGGTCGAGGTGCATGTGGGAAAGCAGCAAAAAGGACGGTTTGGAGAAATCAATGAGTTCTTTGGCTCTGCGGATCCCGAAACCGGCGTCCAGGATGATGGAGTAGTCTTCCGTGCGGATCAGTGAACACATGGTCTGCCCGGTTTCCGAGTCAAACCATCCGTTCGTACCGAGAAGTGTGGCGATCATTTAAGCCCCCTTGGTTATTTTTATGTGAAGAGCGAAAGTGAATGTTAATGCGCGGTTTCAGCGGATTTCATCGTTCGCTTTTTTCTAATTTTACTATGCTTCCTTCCTGTTGGATCAGGAGCGTTTCGGCGATGGAGGTCGGTCCGTTCAGACAGCCGCTGAAGCGCACCTCCGTGCCGTCGGGCAGATAAGCCGGCGGTTCATCCAGCGGCATCTCGATCGTCCCGAAGCTGCCGGGCGCGAGTGTCAGGAAGATCAGCCTCCCGTGATCGGTCACGCCGTATCCCTGTTTGGCGCTTTCCGGCTCTCCCTCGCCCGGACCGTACCAGCGCGGGTAGACCGCGATGGCGTGAAGATAAAACTGATTTTCGGCCGGACATTCCATCCGGATGGGACCGGTCATGGCTTTCACCGTTTCCGGATCGTCCTGTGTGAAAGTCTGCGGGATCAGCCGGTCGGCTGCCGGGATGGCGGCGGCAATGAGCAGAATGCAGATGAGCGTTCCGATATAAGAAGGGCTCCGGTCACACTGCGGGGCAGTCCGGACGGCTGTCCCTCGGCAGGCCTGGAAGAGCGTGTGCAGCAGGTCCGTGAGGCCGGCAGCGAAGTAAAGCATCATGATCCAGTCGGTCGGGATCAGGTAGCGCCCGGCGGAGTAGCGTCCGAGGGCGGTGCTGAAGTTGAAGACCAGGATGGCCGTGAGCGGGATGAAACCGGCGTGCGGGCTCCGCTGCGCGCACGCGGCGATACCCAGCGCCCAGACCAGGAACCCCAGACCGAAAAACACCAGATTGTATCCGTTCAGGTCCGCGGAATCCAGCAGCTCCCAGAAGGGTTCGCTGCTTTTCAGCAGTTCTTCCGTCCCGTTCAGCCGGTCCCGGAGCGGGAAAAGGCGGAATCCGCTGATCTCGCTGTTGAGAAAGTGCACCGTCACAAACCGGGCGATCTCGGGAAAATGCTTCCCGGCCATTTCCGCGATAAAGGCGGTCATCCGCTGAGTATAGGCGCCGTCATTTTCACCGGGCAGCTGCGAAAGGTCCGCTCCGTCAAAGTTGTAGCTGCGGGCCATTTCCGCCGTCTGGGTCATCGGATGGTCGAAAACGAACTGACCGGTAATACGGTATGAGCGGAGAAGCCAGGGCGCGATGCAGCAGAGGAGCGCGGCGGCAAAAAGCAGCAGCTGTTTCAGACCCTGCCGGAAGTTCCTTCGGAGCGCGGGGATGAGCGGGAAGGGCAGCAGCAGGAGCAGGCAGAGGCTTTGCGTGCGGATGAGCGCCATGGCTCCCAGCGCGCAGCCCGCAGCAAAGGCGGTCCGCGCGGCTTTTGACGGCTCGCGGCTCTGTTTCTGCCAGCGGATGATCAGCCAGACCATCGCTGAACAGACCATCGCGGCCGGGATATCGGAGAAGAAATACTTGGTCGTGGAGATGTTGTGGCCGAAGGGCGCGGAAAGGATCGCGTGGGTTTCCCGCAGGATCACGAGCATGGCCGCACCGAGTCCGGCTTCAGCGGAATGGAGGTCCCGGCCGCAGAGGTAAACAAAGACCGGCAGCAGTCCGAGCACCAGCGTCTGCAGAAAAATGATGCGGTCATACTGATTATCGGACAGCAGATGGAGAAAGGTCAGAAAGGCGATATAAAGCGGACGGGGCGGGATATCGTTCCCCTTCAGTCCCATCCCCGCGGCCGCGGCCCGGGCGTAGTGGCCGTAAAAAGAGCCGTCGGAAAAGGGGTAGGTCTCAAAATTCGGGGCCCTCCCGGCGGGGGAGAAAAAGCCGTTCTGGTTCGGAATGGCGGTCCATACGCTCACCGCGCAGAGCCAGATGAGCAGCGGCAGCAGCCGGGCCGCGGCCGGCGGAATCCCGCTTTTTGTAAAACGTGAAACAATGAACCAGCCAAGACAGACCGCAAAAGACAGCAGGATGTGCCATTCCAGCAGCGGAACAGTCGGCTTTCCGTAGAAGGCGTTCTCTTTCTCAAGGCCCAGCCGGGTCCGTGAGATAAGGACCGCGGCGGCCGCCCCGAAGAGCAGCAGGATGCCAGTGGTCAGCAGTTTCCCGCGGTCTTTCCGCAGCGTCTCCCGGACACTTTCCCGGCTTGAGGCCAGGATCCATCCGGTCAGGCCCAGGCAGAGGACCGTGCCGGCGATCACCGGCGGCAGTCCGCGCTGATACAGGACCTTCCAGTAAAAGACACCGGTGGTCTGAAAGAGCAGCCGGGCGGTCCGCAGCAGCATGACAGCGCCCAGGATGCCCAGCTGCAGGATCAGCAGGACGGCAAAGCGGGCGCGCGGGTCGGAGAAGTGTCGGCTCAGGCGGTTTTTCATGGTTTTAGTATAAAAGATTCTGAAAGAAATGGGAAAGGATCCGTGATTTATTGACGTTCCGCTTCCGCACAGGCCCCGGAATATCCGCAGAAGGCACAGCGGCGCCGGTCGCTGCAGCGCGGCGGCAGTTCTCCGTCCGGATCGGAGATGCGCATAGCAGACATCGTGTTGAGGAGATCGTTCCGGAGCCTGTCCGTGTAAGGGATCTCGAACTGCCGGTCCCGGTAACGGATAATGCCGAGGGCGGGCCGGACGCCGTAGTTTTCTTCGATCAGCAGACAGTAGGCGGCCAGCTGCATCACATGGGACGGGCGCGGACGGTCCCTGCCCGGCGCGTGTTTGATCTCGACCGGGATCAGCTCTTTTCCGGTACGGATGATCATATCGGGTTTCCCGCTCAGACCGTATTTAGCGGATGTAAGCACCGGGGCGGGTCTTCCGTCCCGGATCAGGTCCTCGTAGATCACGCTTCCGGCGGGCAGGCCGCGTTTCCGGGTGAGCAGGAACAGGGCGAGCGCTGCCAGGATCAGGACAGCGGCGGGAATGAGAAAATTGTACGCACCGTTCACTGCAGGATCCCCCTGATCAGAAAATACAGCGCGCAGAGCATGACGAGGATGAGCAGCACCTGCAGTATGCGGACGGCACGGTCGCGCACCCCGAAATTCCGGTGGTGATCGCTGCCTTCCTGCATCGCCTGACGGTTTTCAGAGCGGTACCCGCGTTTCTGCAGCGCCCGTGCGCGCGGGCAGAAGACG
>CADBKS010000063.1:0-6715 GCA_902795255.1 uncultured Chloroflexota bacterium | reverse complement strand
GGAGGCTGTGATCGTGTGTTTTTGCGGCATTGTCCATATCCCGTTATAAAATAAATGCCCCGCGGACGGGGCATTTACTGCAATGACAGATCATTTTTGTGTTATGGGGCACCGCCCCGTATTTATTGCTTATCCGCTGCGGAGAAGACTTCGATCGACTTCGCGAGGAGCTCTTTCAGCTTATCTTCCCGCAGGCTCAGCGTCAGGTCGGCGCGGGTCCGTTCCACGATGCCGCGCAGCAGGTCCGTCTGCCGGCGCAGTCCGTTGGTGACGGCATCCGGGTAATCCATGGTGACGAGAATCGAATAGATCTCATCCATCTGGCCGAGGAGGCGTTCCGCCTCGTCGGAATATCCCATGCGCAGGATGTCCATGGTCCGTCTGCGCAGTTCGCCCGGTGTTTCCGCAAGGCCGCGGAGGTAGGTGGAATAGACAACACCCATTTCATCCGGGGTCGGGATCTCACGGTTCTCGATGTAGGCGGTCGTCAGGGTCGCTTCGCAGAATTCCTTGATGGCGTCCTGGGTGTAGCCCGCATAATAGAGATCCGGAAATTCTGCGAGATCGGCTTTGAGGTCATCGACGATCTTCCGGCCTTCTGCCAGGTGTTCATGGGCCAGGTCGGATTCGCTGCGGTGGATCGCGCGGATCGCGTTGGCGGAATGGCGGATCAGCGCCCGGGAACGGGTCAGCGCGGCATCGCGCGCAAGCGTCCGGGCTTCAAAATCACGGTGTGCAGCTTCGGCAATTTCCGTTATTCTGCTCATAGATGCCCTTAGAACGGAATATCTTCGCTGTCCGGATCCATGTCATAGTTGCCGCCGGGGCCCATATCGGAAGAGCCGGCATAGCTCGTTCCGGCGGAGCTGCCGCCGTTGTAGCCGCCTTCGTTTTCATTGCGGCTGCTCAGGAACTGCAGATTGGTGGCAGTGATCTCAAAGGAAGCTGCCGCGGTGCCGTCACTGCGGGTGAAGACGCGCGGGTTCCCGGCCTGGTCGGCGACCAGACGGCCTTCCACAAGAACTTTCTGACCTTTGCGGACGTAATTGCTGGCGACTTCCGCCTGCTTGCCCCAACAGGTAACGCGGAACCAGATCGTCTCTTTGACGGTCTGTCCCTGGGATTTGTAATTCCGGCTCGATGCCACACTGAATGAAGTCACAGCGGCACCGGACGGGGTATAGCGCATTTCGGGATCACGGCCTACATTACCAACTAAAATGATAGTATGAAACATTGTACAACTCCTTATTCGTCGTTTAACGGTTCAAAAAACTTCTTTATGGACCTATTTTACACGAAAAAGGGAGATGTCAAAAGTACACGGCCTATTTTCAAAAAAATGTGCGGACCGGGCTGGATTTTCTTTCGGATCAGGCGGAAAAAAGGCCTGATTAGTGAAAAATTCCAATAAAATCGCGCGTAAAAGGCCCAAAATCCGCGTCCGGCTGTCCCCGTGTGTGAAAAAGATCGTGAAAAAAAGGATGAAAATCATCTCAATTGTCATACATTAAGTACATTTTTCGGGTGCTTTTTTGTGATATTATCTGATTAATCAAAAAACTGCGGTCTGGAAGGACCGTAATTCAATTTATGGAGGAAATAATGAAGAAACTGCTTGTTTGTGTACTTGCTCTGGCGATGCTGCTGTCCGTTTGCGGTCTTGCGATGGCTGAAGATACGCTTGTGATCTACAGTGCCCGCAACGAACGTCTGAACAACATCGTGATCCCTGCCTTCGAAGCGGCTACAGGGATCAAAGTGGAAATGATCACCGGCTCTTCCGGTGAAGTTCTGCAGCGCGTCAAGGCCGAAGTTGAATCCGGCAATGTCACCGTTGACATCCACTGGGCTGCCGATGAAACCATGCTGGCTGCCAACCGCGACCTGTTCGAAGTTTATGTTTCCACCGAAAATGACGCCCTCTATCCTGAATTCCAGAATGACGGCACCAACTGCTTCAACAATGCTTACGCCGAACCGAACGTCATGATCGTCAACACCGACCTGCTGGCCGAACTGGGTGTGGAAGTCAATAGCTATGCTGACCTGACCCAGCCGGAACTGAAGGGCAAGATCATTTCCGCGGATCCGGCCAACAGCTCCAGCGCCTTCCAGTGCCTGATCGGCATGCTCTACGGCATGGGCGACGGTGATCCGATGAGCCAGAAAGCTTGGGATTTCATCGATGAATTCCTTGTCAACCTCGACGGAAAGATCGCTTCTTCTTCCTCCCAGGTCTACAACGGCGTTGCCAACGGCGAATATGCGGTCGGCCTGAGCTATGAAGACCCGTGTGTTGAACTCGAAGCCACCGGCGAACATCCGGTGAAAGTCGTCTACGCCACTGAAGGCGTGATCTTCCCGGGTGAATCCGTCCAGATCATTAAGGGTGCCCCGCACATGGAAGCCGCGCAGAAATTCGTTGACTTCGTCCTGTCCGAAGAGAGCCAGAACGCTGTTGCCGCGGAACTGAACCTCCGCCCGCTGCGCGCCGGTGTCCCGACCAACGCGAAGATGATCCCGACCGATCAGATCAAACTCTTCCCGACCTACTCCGCGAAGTACATCGCCGAAATGAAGCCGACCATCGTCGCTACCTACCTCGACCATGTCGAAATGACACTCGAGTAAATCCGCTGATCGGATAATTCTGAGTCAAAACCACGGGAAGCCCCGCGTTTGCCGCGGGGCTTCCCTTCTTTATACCGAATGAGCTATCAGGAAAGGCGGTCAAATGGGAGTTTCGATCGAAATTGATAATGTAACAAAGGCCTATCAGAACACAGTCGTCATTGAAGGACTGTCGGCGACCATCAACCCCGGTGAATTCTTCACCCTGCTCGGGCCCTCCGGCTGCGGGAAAACGACGCTGCTGCGCATGATCATCGGCTTCAACTCCATCGAAGCGGGAGAGATCCGTGTGGATGGCAAACGGGTCAATGACATCCCGACCAACAAACGGAACATGGGGATGGTTTTCCAGAACTACGCGGTGTTCCCGCACATGAACGTTCGGGACAACGTTGCCTACGGGCTGAAAAACCGTCATGTCCCGCGGAACGAACGGAATGACAAGGTGGATGATATCCTGCGGCTGGTGAAGATCGACCAGTACGCCAACCGCATGCCGGCCCAGCTGTCCGGCGGCCAGCAGCAGCGCGTAGCCCTTGCCCGCGCGATCGTGATCGAGCCGGATGTGCTGCTGATGGATGAACCGCTCTCCAACCTGGACGCGAAGCTGCGCGTGGAAATGCGCAACGTCATCAAACGCATCCAGCATGAGGTCGGCATCACGACCGTATATGTCACACATGACCAGGAAGAAGCCCTGGCGATCTCCGACCGGATCGCCGTGATGAACGGCGGCGTGATCCAGCAGATCGGTACGCCGAAATACATCTACCAGCGCCCGGCGAACGAATTCGTCTCCGGATTTATCGGCCTGTCCAACTTTATTGACGCGTCTTACCGGGACGGCGTTCTGGACTTCGGCAGCTTCTACCGTGTCCCGCTGCAGCTTGCGCCCGAAGCGGGTCCGGAGGTCCGGGCTGCGGTCCGTCCGGAGGAATTCGTGATCCGGAAAAGTGATGAACCGGGGATCCCGGCGACGATCACGTCCAGCGTATTTCTCGGGATGACGCTGCATTATTTTGCCGCGCTCGAAAACGGCATGGAGGTCGAGATCGTCGTGCCGAGTGACCTGAGCGATATCCTGCCCGACGGGGAAAGGGTCTCGCTGGCCGTGGTTCCGGAAAAGATCAATGTGTTTGACAGAAAGACGAAGAAGACCCTGATCCCGGAAGGAGCATAAAATGCAGGAAAAAAAGCATTCTCCGATCTGGACTTTCCTGGCGCTTGCGATCCTGGCGGTATTTCTGATCTTTGTCGTCTACCCGCTGGCGCTGGTCCTTTATAAAAGCGTGGTCAATCCGGGAACGGGCGCGGTCACTTTTGAGAACTTCACCCGCTTCTTCACCCGGAAATATTACACGAACACGCTGCTGAATTCGTTCAAGGTGACGGTCGTCGTGACCCTGATCTGCGCGTTTCTGGGGCTGGTGATGGCCTACATCATCAAGCAGTACAAGATCCGCGGCAGCAGCGCGCTCAACATCGCGATCGTCCTGAGCTACCTTTCCCCTCCGTTCATCGGGGCCTACTCCTGGATCCAGCTGCTCGGCCGGAAGGGGCTTTTCACCCGGGCGATCAACAATCTGTTCCATGTTCAGTTTGAAGGCATTTACGGCTTCTGGGGGATCGTGCTGGTCTTTTCGCTCCAGTCCTTCCCGCTGGTCTATATGTATGTCTCCGGAGCGCTGGAGAACCTGGACAACTCCCTGAATGAGGCGGCGGAAAGCCTCGGTGCCAGCAACTTCCAGCGGGTCACCGGGATCATCCTGCCGCTCGTGCTGCCGACCGTGCTGGCGTCTTCCCTGCTGGTCTTCATGCGGGTGTTCTCCGATTTCGGTACCCCGATGCTGATCGGTGAAGGCTACCGGACCTTCCCGGTGGTGCTTTACAACAACTTTATGGGTGAAGTCACCAACGACTCCAACTTCGCGGCGGCCATGTGCGTGATCATCATGCTCATCACGCTGGTCTTCTTCTTCCTGCAGCGCTGGATCGCGGCCAGACATTCTTACTCCATGTCCGCCCTGAAGCCGATGCAGCCACGGGACCTCCGGCCGCTTCCGACGGTCCTCTGCCACCTCTTCGTTTATCTGGTCGTACTGCTGGCCATGCTCCCGCAGCTAACCGTGATCGTGACCTCCTTCCTGAAGGAATCCACCCCGGGCATCTTCACCAATGAGATCTCCCTGGTCAATTACCGGACGATCTTCTCGAAAAATCCGCTGGTCATCCCGAATACTTATCTGTTCGGGCTGTGCGCCATCGTGCTGGTCATCACCTTCGGTGTGCTGATCGCCTATCTCGCGGTCCGGCGGAAATCCGTGATCACGACGACGGTTGATACCCTGACGATGCTTCCGTACATCATCCCGGGTTCGGTCCTCGGTATCTGCTTCCTTTACGCGTTTGCGAAGGCCCCGCTGGCCCTGACCGGGACAGCCGCGATCATCATCATCGCGCTGACGGTTCGCCGGATGCCCTATACCATCCGTTCGTCGACCGCCATCATCAGCCAGATCAGCCCGTCCATTGAAGAGGCCGCGGTCTCCCTGGGCTCCGGGGAAGTCAAGGCCTTCTGGGATGTGACCCTGCCGATGATGATGCCGGGCGTGATCTCCGGTGCGATCATGAGCTGGGTGACGGTCATCTCCGAGCTGTCTTCTTCGATCATGCTCTACCGCGCCAGCACCCAGACACTGACCGTTTCCGTTTACACGGAAGTCATCCGCGACTGCTTCGGCAACGCGGCAGCCTATTCCACGGTCCTGACGGTGACGAGCGTGCTCTCCATGCTGCTCTTCTTCAAACTCACCGGCAAACGCTCTATGAGTGTGTGACCGGCAGCGGCCGTTTTATCAGGATCCAATGCAAAGAAGGCGCTCCGGCGCCTTCTTTTTGTTTCAATCACCTTTTTCGGGGAAAAGGCAGATATCAGTTTTCGAGGATCAGCTCCAGCTTTTGAATGAGGCTGCCGCGAATTATCAGAACGGTTTCCGGGGTGTACTCGTTCCGGTTCAGCTGGGCGAGGATACTCGGCCGGTGGTAGAAGAAAAACAGCTGTTCCCCGATCATTGAATATGCGAGAATGACGGATTCTTCTTCACTGAGAGAGGGTTTATTCACGCGCAGCAGTCTGGAGATCGGCAGGATCGTGGTGAAGCCGGGCCGGTCGGTTTCCGGGACCGGTGTGTCCTGCGAAGAACGGATCTGGAAAAAGAGCCGCATCTGTTTATCATTCCCTGTATCAAAGACATAATCGATATGTTTGTTGATAAAAGCCAGCAGCAGTTCCCGGGCCTGATGGGGATCATGTGGTGATGTTTTGAGAAACTCCTCGGATTTTTCTGAAATTTCGGAAAAGTATGTGCGGAAATCATTTGAAGCACGGTTCACGATGTGCATGAAGAGGTTCTCTTTGTTCTCAAAATAATAAGGGATCGCTGATAATGATACATCCGCCTGGGCTGCGATCATCCGGACGGTCGTTCCGGAATAACCGATCCTTCCGAAAAGATCGAAGGCAGCCTCAATGATCCTCTGCCGGGCATATTCTGAATTTAGCATGAGCCTCCTGTTGTCATAACCGGCATCTATTGCGTATGCCGGAATCTGTACGCTGATTTTTGTGCGTTTTTTGAGAGTAAAAGCAATTGTTCCGCTGTCCCGCACCCCCGGACGGTTTTTTCGCGGACGAGGTCTCTGTGTTGCGGAGACCGTGTGCTGCGCTGCGTATTAATTATAGAGTCTTTTATAGAGTCTTTTTAATTTTTTCAGGCGTGTCTCGGTCAACTGATTTGATCTTTCCCTCTTGACAATAATTCAGGTTGGTATTAGCATATTTTTATCGCCTGTAACAAATGTACTAACTTAGTAAGATTGTACCACATTCGGAATCAAAACATCAAGGGAGACGGATGAAAAAGCACTGGCGGGAGATCTTCTACGGATTTTTCATTATTGCGGGGGGAATGATCCTGATATTGCAGCCCTTCCGCTCCGCGCTGGATGAGCGGGGGCACCGGGCGCTGATGGGGATGCTTCTGACGACCGGTCTCTGGATCCTGGAACCCTGTAATATTTC
>CADBKS010000062.1:1536-19836 GCA_902795255.1 uncultured Chloroflexota bacterium | reverse complement strand
CCGCGACTATCTTCTGGAAAATATCAAAAAATCCGGTGCGGAGCGGCCGTGGAAGGCCCGCTTTGTCTGTGAGATCGCAATCGTCGATCCGGAAAAACATCGGACCTTACTGACGACCGGGACCTGTGAGGGTGAGATCATTCCGGAAGAACGCGGAAACAGCGGCTTCGGGTACGATCCGATTTTCTATTATCCCGCTGCGGGAAAAACACTTGCGGAAATGACTGAAGATGAGAAGAATGCGGTAAGTCACCGTGGAAACGCGGTCAAAAAGGCTGCACAGCTGCTTCAGTCTTATTTGAAGATTTGAAAATCATTCAGCAGAGAGAATTCAATGGATACGATCAGACATTTATTCCGGATCGGGTACGGCCCGAGCAGCAGCCATACCATGGGACCTAAGAGTGCTGCGGAAAACTTTTTATCCAAAAACAGACAGGCCAACCGATTCCTTGTTACGCTGTACGGGAGTCTTGCCGCGACGGGAAAAGGCCATATGACGGATAAGGCCATCCTGGATGTGCTTGGTGCGGACCGGACGGAGATCATCTGGCAGCCGGATGTCATCCTGCCCTATCACCCGAACGGGATGGAGTTTGAATCCTTTGATGAGGGCGGCAATGTCATTGATGACTGGACAGTTTATTCCGTTGGCGGAGGCCGGATCGATGATAAGGGTGACCGTATCCCGCCGGAAACGGTCAGCAATATTTATCCGCACAGGAATATGGATGAAATCCAGCACCATCTGTATGCGACGGGAATGAATTTCTGGGAGTATGTCGAAGAATGCGAAGGCCCGGATATCTGGAATTATCTTCGGGAAATCTGGCATGTGATGAGTGACGCGGTGGACCGTGGGGTGCGTCAGGAAGGCGTGATCCCCGGCGGGCTCGGGATCACACGGAAAGCGAACCTCTATTTTCGCAGAAGCCAGCTGACCCGGGATGGATTTATCCATTCCACGCCAATGACGGCTTTCGCTCTGGCGGTTTCCGAAGAAAATGCGACCGGCGGCAGGATTGTCACTGCCCCGACCTGTGGGTCCTGCGGTGTTTTGCCGGCTGTTCTGCGTTATTTCCAGAAGAAGATGGATATCACGGAAGAAAATATTCTCCGCGCGCTTGCGACTGCCGGGGTATTTGGCAATGTGGTGAAGCACAACGGGTCCATTTCCGGTGCGGAGGCCGGCTGTCAGGCTGAGATCGGCGTTGCGTGCGCGATGGCCGCTGCTGCCGCCTCTTATTTTTATTCAGGTACGAGCCGGCAGATCGAATACGCTGCGGAATCCGGACTGGAACACCATCTCGGGCTGACCTGCGACCCGGTTGCAGGTCTGGTTCAGGTCCCCTGCATTGAACGGAATGCGGCTGCTGCGAATGCCGCGCTGTTTTCCGCGCAGTTCGTGATGTTTTCGGACGGATCTCACCGGGTCAGTTTTGATGATGTTGTAACGGCCATGATGCATACCGGGATCGATATGCCCAGTCTGTACCGTGAAACTTCGGAAGGCGGGCTGGCCAAGGTGTTCCGGATCCCGCACGGGGAATAGGCGTGGGGCCGGGTACCGCCGGGGAACTTCTTGAGCTTAACCGGCGTTTTTATGATGAGTACGGTGAGGCATTTGCCGCGACCCGGAGGCGGATCCAGCCGGGCGTCGGCCGGCTGTTGACACTGATCCCGCGGGACTGCCCTTCCGACTGGCTTGATTTGGGTTGCGGCTCCGGTGCGCTGGGGAAGATCTGGGCGGAGCAGGGACGATCCGGTTCATATACCGGGATGGATTTCAGCACCCCGCTGCTCAATGAGGCGAGGACAGGTGCCGGTGCTCTCTCCGGTGAAACACTTCTCATCCGGTATGTTCCCGGTGATTTGATGGATAAAAACTGGCCGGACAATTTCGCCGGCCGTTCATTTGACGGGATCCTGGCACTGGCGTCGCTGCATCATATCCCGGGCAGGGAAAACCATCTTCGGATTTTTTCACAGGTGCGGGACCTGCTGAAGGACGGCGGCGTATTCTGTGTCTCTGTATGGCAGTTTCAGGATTCCCCGCGGCTGATGAAACGTGTCCGGCCGTGGGAAGAAGCCGGGATCCCGGAGGCTGATCTGGAACCGGGAGATACGCTTCTGGACTGGCGGGCTAACCTGAGCGGCAGCAATGAAAAACCGGGATTGCGTTATGTGCATCTTTTCACTGAGAAAGAATTGGGAAAACTCGCGCAGGAGGCGGGTTTTCGGATCACGGAATTTTTTTATTCGGACGGTATGGAGGGGAACCTTTCCCTGTACTGCGGATTGAAAAAGAGCTGACAGGTATCAGAAGAGGAGCAATTATGTCTAAAAAATTCCTGACGATTTTTATTGTTTTGCTGACGGTCCTGCTGTGGACGGTTTCCTGCGCCGTGGCGGACCAGGTCATCGTTATCGGTCAGAACGGTGTTTATGACCTGGCCGGAGCAATGGGGGCGATCCGTGAAAACGCGGGCAATGCAGTCATTTATCTGACCGGAAACGTGAATATCACGCAGCAGGCCGAACTTCCGACCGGTATAAAAGGGCTGACTTCTGTTACACTGGCCTCTTATACCGGAGCGCCGGTGAACGTATCGATGAACGGCAGCGTTATCTGTGCAAACGGTGTCCCTTTTACGCTCGAAAGCGGTGTGACCCTTTCCAACGGCTTTTTGGTCGGCGGTAAATGTGTGGCTCAGTTTGGACAGAAAGAAACGGTTACAGAATCTGTCCTGGTCGTTAACGGCAGCGCGGATTATGTGATCGGAGGCGGCCTGGCCATGGGGATGGGGACTGTTTCCACAGTGAAGATCACCAATATCATTCTGAACGGCAGTGCGAATATTGTGCATGGCGGCGGTTACGCCTATAACGGCGGCACTGCTGATGTCAGTTCCCGGTCAAGTGTGATCCTGACGCATGGATCCAATGTGTCGTCCGCAGTATACGGTGGTGGATACGCGAGCGGCTTCAGCAGCTTTGCGCCGGTTAGAGGCGTACATATGGTCGCGATCGGCACGGCCGGGAGCGTGAATAAAAATGCCGGACTTGCCGAAAACGGCGGCAACGCGAATATCGGTGCTTATACGCTGGATCCGATTCCGACCGCCACACCGACCCCAGGGATCGTTATTGAATGGGGCGGCAATAATAATATTCCGGAAATGCCGAATCTGGCCGTACAGACAACGGTCATCAATATTGGACCGAATCAGCAGGCACGGAATTTTACGGACGCTGTCAGCCTGATCCCGAATAACGCCGGAAATGTAGTCTTCCAGCTAACCGGAAGCATCCAGCAGAGTGTGGATGTAGAGATCCCGGCCAATCGCGGCATTCTTTCCGTGCTGGTCATGACCACCAGCGGAAAGGCGACAGTCTCCTGGCCGGAAGATGTCGGATTCTTCGCAAACGGGATCCCGACCACGATCGCCAGCGGCGTGGTATTTAACAACGGCACGATCTATGGCGGTGCCAACGTTGGAACTGGAAATCAGTCCAACCTGGTCAGTACCTATCTGGATATTGCCGGAACCGTGAATAAGGTCGTTGCCGGGTCCAAGGCTAAGGGTTCTGCCGCATCCGCGCATGTCGGGGCTTCTGCTCTGGTATTCAGCGGACATGCCACCGGCTGGCTGTATACCGGCGGTTCCGCTCTGTACGGCGGATATTCCGCGGTCGACGGCGCGGCAGCACTGACGGTGATGCAGGGAGCCACGATCGATCAGAGTATTTCCGGCGGCGGTTATGCTTTCGGATCGGGGGCTCAGTCCGTCGTAAGGGATGCTTACCTGGATGTTTCCGGTTCGGTGGTCTATGCCGTTTACATGGGTGGATATGCGGATCAGGCCGGTTCATCCTCTACAACAGGACGCGTTACGCTGAATCTGCAGCCGGCCGGTAATGTCGGGCAAAGTGTCTGGTATGGCGGCCGTGCGTATAAGAACGCAAATGTCTATGTGGATACGGCCATGGCACAGATCTCCGGCCGTGTCGGTGCGTCGGTCCACCGGGAAGGACGTGCTTCCGACGGCGGAAAGGTCAGTATCCGCGTTATTCAGTAACCGTACAGCATGCAGTCGGCAGTGACCGGACTGCGCTATGCAAAGTACTTACTTCCAACTATCATGAGCATATAAAAGTATTCTGTTATACAAAGAACGGGGCCCGGCAGTTTTCGCCGGGCCCCGTTCTCTGTGCATTTTTTATTCTTCCGGTCAGTGTTTCTGTGCGAGCACGGACTGCAGGTACTGTCCGGTGTAGGATTCTTTTACTTTCGCCACAGCTTCCGGTGTGCCGCAGGCGACCAAATGACCCCCGTTGTCCCCGCCTTCCGGTCCCAGATCGATAATATAATCCGCGACTTTGATGATATCCATGTTGTGTTCGATCACCAGAACGGAATTTCCCTGCTCCACCAGCTGTTCCAGAACTTCGATCAGTTTATGCACGTCCGCTGAATGGAGTCCGACGGAGGGTTCGTCAAGAACGTAAAGTGTCCTGCCGGTCGCGCGACGGGACAGCTCTTTGGAGAGCTTGACGCGCTGTGCTTCACCTCCGGAGAGTGTGTTTCCGGACTGCCCGATCTTCAGATAGCCGAGTCCGACCTGCTGCAGCAGTTTCAGTTTGCTGACGATGGGTTCGAAAACGCTGAAGAATTCGACTCCGTCATCGACTGTCATGTCCAGAACCTCTGCGATGTTTTTCCCTTTGTATTTCACCTGCAGGGTCTCATGATTGTAGCCGGTCCCGTGGCAGACTTCACAGGGAACGTATACGTCGGGGAGAAACTGCATTTCAATTTTCAGCTGTCCCTGGCCCTGGCAGGCTTCGCAGCGTCCGCCGTGGACGTTGAAGGAGAAGCGGCCGGCCGTGTAGCCGCGCAGTTTGCTTTCCGGAAGCTCTGCGAAAAGTTTCCGGATCTCGTCGAAAACACCGGTATAGGTTCCCGGGTTGGAGCGGGGAGTCCGGCCGATCGGGGACTGATCGATATTGATGATCTTATCCAGATATTCCGTACCGCGGATCTCCTTGTGCTTCCCCGGTGTGGTGTGTGCCCGATTCAGGGTATGCGCCAGCGATTTGTACAGTATCTCGTTCATCAGTGAAGATTTGCCGCTTCCGGAAACGCCCGTGATACAGACAAACATTCCGAGCGGGATCTTGACATTGATTTTTTTAAGGTTGTTCTGTTCGGCGCCGATGATCTCCAGTTTTTCTTTTCCGGGTTTCCGGCGCTTTTCCGGTACCGGCACGAATTTTCTGCCGCTGAGGTAGTCCCCGGTCAGGGAACGTGGACAGTTTAGCACATCCTGCAGGGTCCCGGAGACCAGAACTTCACCTCCGTTGACCCCGGCACCCGGACCCATATCGACAATATGGTCCGCGGCGCGGATCGTTTCTTCATCATGTTCGACGACGATCACGGTATTCCCGAGATCGCGCAGCTGCTGCAGGGTGTGAAGCAGTTTGGTGTTGTCCCGTGCGTGCAGTCCGATGGAGGGCTCGTCCAGAACATAAAGGACACCCATCAGCTGGGACCCGATCTGGGTCGCCAGACGGATCCGCTGTGCCTCACCGCCGGAAAGCGTGACCGCGGAACGGGACAGCGTCAGGTAATCCAGACCGACATTGACCAAAAATTCAAGCCGCGAGGTGATCTCTTTGAAAACCTTTTCCGCGATCACCCGCTGTTTGCCGCTCAGGACTTCGTTGTCATTTTCCAGTTTGTGCATCCATTCCAGCGTTCGGGAGACCGGCCAGTCGGTGACTTCGATAATGTTTTCCCCGTCGACCGTGACAGCCAGCGCTTCAGGGCGGAGCCGTTTCCCGCCGCATTCTTTGCAGGGAATCTCCCGCATATAGGCGGAGATGCTGTTTTTGATGTAATCCGACTTTGTTTCATTGTAGCGCCGCTGCAGATTCGGGATGATCCCTTCAAACGGGGCGCTGTAGGAAGATTTCCGGTCGTTCCGGCCTTTCAGTTCGATTTTGATCGTCTGTTTGCCCGTCCCGTATAGGATGATGTGCAGCTGCTGTTTGCTGAGGCTGCTGACAGGGGCGTTCATGTCGATTCCGTAGGCTTCGCACGCGGCGGTCACCTGCTGCCAGTAATAATTCTCATTCGGACGTGCGGAAGGCTGCCACTCCATCACGGCGATGGCCCCTTCATTCAGGGATTTCGAATCATCCGGGATGATCAGGTCGGGATCCAGTTCAAATTTGACTCCCAGACCCTGGCAGGAAGGACAGGCTCCGTGCGGGGTGTTGAAGGAAAAAGTGCGTGGTTCGATCTCCGGAATGCTGTAGCCGTGTTCAGGACAGGCCAGAAATTCGGAAAACTGTATATCCTCGGGAGGCTCGGCGGAGAGATTTGCGATCGTCACAAACCCTTCTCCTGCTTTGAGCGCGGTTTCGACGGAGTCCGCCAGGCGGGTTCGGCGGTTCTTTGCTTCTTCTTCGTCGCTTTCATCATGATGGATCACGATGCGGTCCACAACGGCTTCGATCGTGTGGATCTTGTAGCGGTCCAGGGTGATCTCATCGTCGACCGAGTAAACGGTACCGTCAATGCGGACGCGGACGAAGCCTGCTTTCCGGATGTCTTCGAGTACGGCCTGATACGTCCCTTTTCTGGCGCGCACGATCGGCGCGAGGACCATGATCCTTGTTCCTTCCGGAAGTGCCGCGACGGTGTTGATAATCTCTTCGGCGGACTGCCGGGTCACTTCTCTCCCGCATACCGGGCAGTGCGGGACACCGATGCGGGCGAACATCAGACGGAAATAATCATAGATCTCCGTAACGGTCCCGACGGTCGAGCGCGGGTTGCGGGAGGTCCCTTTCTGGTCAATGGAAACGGCCGGTGAAAGACCTTCGATCAGGTCCACATCCGGTTTATCCATTTGACCGAGGAACTGCCGTGCGTAAGAGGAAAGAGATTCCACATAGCGGCGCTGACCTTCGGCAAAGATCGTATCAAAAGCAAGCGAGGATTTCCCGGACCCGGAAAGACCGGTGATCACGGTGAATTTATCCCGGGGAATCTCCACGGTGATATTTTTCAGATTGTTCCCGCGTGCTCCGACGACCTTCAGCGAATTTTCCATATGCGTTTTTCTCCTTCAGCTTCGTTTAATCGGTCTATATTATACATGAATATAAAATAAATTTTCTAATATATGTGACAATGAAACATGATCAAAGTGGATCCTTTGATCATGATAAAAATCTGCATTGTTATGAACATGGCAATCGAAAAGAGAGAACTGCCGGGCGGTATTATTTCAGAGTCCCTTTGTATCCGTGTTCTTTGAAAAGCTGCATCATTTCATTGGTGAGGCTGTCTTCGGTCGGCTGGAGCACGATGTTTTCCGGTTCGACCCATTCCGCGTATTTGAGTTCGGAATCATCTCTGCGGATCGTTTCGTCTCCATCGACGTCACAGAAAAAACCCATCAGAATATCGGACGCGATCCCCCAGGGCTGGGATTTGTAATAGCGGATGTTTTTGACGCGGAGCCCGACCTCTTCCATGACCTCCCGCTGAACGGTTCCTTCAACGGTCTCGCCGATCTCGGTGAAGCCGGCGACGAGCGCATTGTAACCGAAGCCGGTTTTATATTTGGTGAGCACGATCTTTTCACCGTTGGTGATCCCGACGATGACGGCCGGGTTGATCCGCGGGTAGATGCGGTTGCCGCAGACCGGGCAGACTTTTGCGCGTTCCGTGTGATCAAATTCAGTCTCGGCCCCGCAGGCCCCGCAGTACCGGCTGCTTTCGTACCATTTCCACAGGTGCCATCCGGTGTAGGCGATGAACGGGAAATTGCTGCGGGTCCGTTCCAGCCGGCGGAAATCGCGGAGCGCGTACCAGTCATAATGCGCCGGAAATGATCCCGCGCCTGTTCCCCAAAAATAGCGTACGCCGCTTACCGAGAAGAAGTATACAGTCTGAAGCTCCGCAGCAAAGTCCCGGACACACGGCAGGAAGAATTCTCCGGTCCCGCTGTCATAGCCGGCGAGCAGTTTCCCGTCTTTGAAATACAGTACGGGGCTTTCGGCCCCGGGATCCTGTTCGGTATAGTGGTTATCGAAAGTATCCGGCGCGATATCCTGGATCATCATCGTTTAAATGCTCCTTTACGGTTTGATGGACCGCATGACCAGAAATGTGGGGATGTTCAGTTCATGCAGGCGCCCCTGCCCGTTTGTGTCTTCATAAAGCTCCAGCAGGGTGAAGCCTGCTTCCAGCTGTCCGTTGATCTGTTCCTCCAGCGAATGGGAGAACTGTACCCCGCAGTCATCTTCTGCCAGCTGCTGCATCTGATCGGGATTTTTCAGCGGGTCGAAGGGCAGCCGGTTGATGATCATTTTTTCATCATTGTCAACGATGTAATTGACATAATGGTCCGTACCGGAAAGCAGCAGCCCGCCTTTTTTCAGGATGCGGAAACATTCCCGCCAGATCGGTTTTACCTCTGCCACATAACAGTTTGAAACGGGGTGGAAGATGAGGTCGAACTCACCGTCTTCAAACGGCAGCTTTCGGGTCATATCCGCGCGGATGATGCGGATGGAATAGCCTTCGCGTTCTGCGACTGCCCGTTCGCTTTCGAGCTGCTTCGGGGAATAGTCCAGCACGGTACATTCCGCGCCGAGCGCGGCGAAGACGGGCATCTGCTGTCCGCCGCCGCATGCCAGCCCCAGGATCTTTTTCCCTTTGAGTTCTCCGAACCAGCGGTGCGGGACGGATTTTGTCGGGGAGAGTTGGACATCCCATATCCCCTGTTTGGCCTTTACCCAAGTCTCGTGGCTGATTGGCTGCCCCCATTCCCAGCCTTCGGTGACCCAGCGGTCGATCGTTTCCGCATTGATATCCTGATAGTTCTGCATAATTGACTCCGCTCAGAATTATAACAGGAGAGCCGGGAAAACACGCGGCTTACAGGCGGGACAGGTGATTCACTGCCGGCCCGGCCTTTTTACGGGATCCGCGGCGGATTTTTTGTGACCCGGAAACAAATCAGGATCTTCCACCGTTAGTTAAGCAGTGTTCATTCATTTGAGAATGGGTATATCTGTGATACAATTTTTACAGAATGAATGAAAAGGAGTATACACAATGAAGAAATTGTTATTTGTATTGATCGCCTTATGCGTTTTCGTTACCCCTGTACTGGCGCAGTCTGAAGAAGTGACCCGCATTTCGGATCAGCAGCTTCTGGCGGTCTATGACGCGGTGGTCGCGGAGATCCAGCGGAGAAACCTGGACACTTCCGCCCAGACGGTCCGTGATTCCGCTATCGTCTTCGGCCAGAATGTCCATATTCAGACCGGGCAGCTTTCCGTCTGCCTTCCGACTGCGGTCCCGGACACCTCTGCCCAGCAGCAGGTCGTTCTCCCGGCAGTTCCGACTGCCACACCGGTCGTGCAGGTCGGGGACAAGGCTTCCTATGACTCCCAGAGCCCGCAGGACGGCACGCATGTGAAGGCCGGCCAGAGCTTCGACATCACCTGGAACCTGCTCAATACCGGTACGACCACCTGGACGACGGACTATGTTCTGCGCTTCTTCAGCGGTACGAACTTCACCAAACCGGGCAAGACCCGCTACAACCTGAGAAGCGAAGTAACTCCGAACACGGTCGGTGCCTGCACCGTTGATGCGGTCGCCCCGAAGACCCCGGGTACTTATACGATGTCTGTCGTGCTCGGCAATGAAAATGACCAGAACTTCTACGTGGTGGACATCACGATCGTGGTCGATTGACGTTCCCTGACAAACCGAAATAAAAAAGAACGCCCGCGCGGCGTTCTTTTTTATTTCGGTGATGCGTATGATCCGATCCGTAACAGGTGCCTGTGTACCGGGCCGCTTGTTAACGAATCTGCAGCGGCTCATCATTTGGGATGCGGCCGTTACTTCTTTTTCTTCTTTTTGAGTTTCTTCCTTTTCGGTGCTTCGACGACCATATCCATGTCTTTGTTTTGCTGCAGGTTGGGGCCGATTTCCGGTTCCAGCAGGTTCTCCGGCAGCGGCGGGACCATCGGCAGAGCCGGCTCCTGCATGGGCTGCTGCACGGAGGCCTGAGTCCGCGGGAGATTCGCCGGCTGGGCAAGGTCCGGGACGGGAGCCATCTGGGCTGCTCCGCGTCTTGTGCCGAAATTGAACTTTCTGCTGAACCAGCGTTTCGCTCTGGTGAACCAGCCTCTTTCCTTCTTACGGAAGGAGGCTATTTGTTTGGCTTTCTGACGCCTTTCATATTCTTTCACGATCTCGATACTGGTCGGCTTGGCATCAGCGCCTTTAGTGTAAACATCATGAAACGCCTCTGCGAACCATTCCTTGGGCATGGATTGTCCGTATGGGGAGGACAGCTTTTTTTCTTCGAAGATCGGTGAGCTGGTGTCGATCTGGCCCTGATAGATGTTTTTTTTGTACTTATTCTGCCCGTTCTGCTGATTATACCGGACCTGATTCATCTCGTCCGCAGTCAGAACTTTCGGAAGAACGGTTTGCAGAATATCGTTCGAGGCCACGCCTTTGTGCTGGTCCTCCTCTTCAACATTCAGCGTCGATTCCAGAACATGTCCCAGTTCATGGTTCCCAGCTTTATTCAGGTTGCCGATGGTTTTGCCAAGGTTGTTATTGACCCTTTGACGCGTTGCTTCTGCCTCCGGTGAGTTCCTGTCCAGATAAGCATCATAATTGATCGTTGCCTTTTCTGCCGCTCCTGCGGAGGTGTTTACAGACATAACGGTTTCGGTTGTTTCTTCCCGGTATGATCCCAGCGATTGATTCCACTGGATATTCAGACCGCCGATCTTATGTTTTAGTTCCGGGTAATCCCGCACCTGGCGGACCATATTCTTCAGTTTGGCCTTCAGCAGCGGCAGGTTGACCGATGCGCCTTGTTTATAGCGGATCTTGATCTCCTTTGATTTTTCCGCTTTTTCCTGCTTGGCCCGGGCTAATTCCGCCTTTGCGGCCTCAAATTCCTGCTTCGCAGATTCTCTTTCCGGACTCCCCTCAGGGAATTGATTCCCTTTCGTCCTTGCTTCCGTCATCTTTGTTCTCAGCTTGTTGACTTTTGAAATCAGGGAATCATTGATCTCTTTCTGCTTTTCCGCAACTTCTGGATCCACATCCTTGAAATTGCCCTGATCATCCTTCATGCTGGTGATCGGCTGCTGGGCAAAATTTACGACCTGCTGGCTGTCTGCGATTTCCTGCCGGGTATATTCTTTGTTTTCCGTATATCCGAGAAAAACGTGGTAAGCTTCCTTTTCGTCATGGGCCGCATCGATCTTCTTCAGTATTTTCGCGACTTCAGGATCATGTGTCGGGTTAAAGGAGTCGTTGGCGAGTTCCTCTTCGGTCATTTCATAGGCGCGTTTGTTGTGGTCTCCGCCGTTATTATGCTCATTGATCAGGTTCCCGTTCAAAACGCCGGCCTGCATGGCCGCGGTTTTCAGACCGACTTTATTCGTCCGGTTTCCCATGTAATCCATGAAGCTTTCATATTCATCGGTCCGGTCATACATTTCGTCTTTATTAATGACCGTGCGGGTCGCGATGTCGCGGATGATCTCTTTCCCGGAGTAGTCCCTTTCACTCAGATTCGACAGGAAGGACATGCTGCTGTCAGCATTCATTGCCCGGATCCGGCTGCCGCTTTTTTCAGCCAGTTTTTTGGCGGGTTTTACCAGATCATTGAAAACACGTGCTCCGTACTCGGAGCTTGCCCGCTGTTCCTGCATCAGCTGAAGCGTACCCGCATTGGCGGAAACCTGCCGCCGGTGGATATCATCTTCATTTTCCCCGCTGAAAAGCTGTACCGCACCAAAAGGAGCCGACTGTGCCGTATCTCCGCGGACTGCGCCCTGCTGAACGGTATGGACCAGCTCATGGGCGGCGATCTTCGGGTCAAATCCGCCGCTGCCGAAGTAAACATCCCGGCCCCGGGCCCAGGCTTTCGCGCCCATAGCCCTGCTTCGATCCATACTCATGCTGTCGCTGTGGAACTGCACATCGGAAAAATCCGCACCGAGACGGCTGCCCATTTCTTCCCGCAGGGCGTCCGGTGTGGTGGCATGCACGTTCTTTGAAAGCCGGTCTGCTTCTTTTTCCGCGCTGTCATTTTCCATGATCCGCATGACAAAGCTGTTGGGCAGGACCGCCGGCTTTCCTTCTGTCCGGAAATGCGGGGCAGTGTTTTTTATCGGTTTGATCTTTCGTTTCGCGAATGTGTTTCCCATAACCGCTTCTTAAGGGAGTATAAACATGACTCTCTGTATACCTGATTATAGCCTGTTTTGTTCCTCACGGTGTAAATCTGTCTCTGATTTCTCATCCCTCAGGAAGAAAGCGGTGTGCCGGCTGGACAGGACCGTCACACGGGAATAAAAAACGGCACAGCTGTTCAGCTGTGCCGTTCTCGTTCCGGTTGTTGAAGGATCAGCCTTCGGACGGGACTTCGGTATAGGTCGGGACCGGGCTGGGGGTCGGGGTCACGAGGTTGACCGCGATCTGCAGGGTCTGGCCGATCTGCGGGAAGGCGGTGATGTCTTCGATCTCATTCAGCCGCTGCAGGGAATCCAGCGTGGTGTTGAATTTCGCGGCGATGCCCTGGTAGGAGTCGTTCATTTCGACGATGTATTCGATGCGCTGGCCGGTCGTGTACTGATCAAGCGCGATCGGTGTGGCGGTAGGCATTTCGGTATCCGAACCGGGGATGACCACCTGGTCGCCGGGGCCGATCGGGCATTCATTCAGCCCGAAGTTGTTGATCATCTGGAACAGCTCAAAGTTGACGCCGTATTCCACTGCGATGCTCCAGCAGGTGTCGCCTTCCTGGACCGTGTACATCTGCGGACCTTCCGGTGTCGGGGTCAGGGTCGGGGTCGGCGTTTCCGTTTCAGTCGGTGTCATGGTCGGCGTGCTGGTCGGAACGGTCGGTGAGGGAGTAAAGGTCTCTGTGGGGGTCGGTGTCGCGGAGGCAAAAAGGCTGCCGAGGTTAAGGGATCCGCCGCCTCCGGTGAACCACAGTACGAGCAGCAGGATCCCTGCTCCGAAGATGATCCCGGCCAGTCCCCAAAGCAGATAGGTCCCGATCCGGCTTTTCCGCTGATAGGAGTTGATTACATATTGAGGTGAATTCTTTCCTGCCATGATAATTTCCTTTCACGCCTCATTTTTACAAAATAATAGCTGTACTCATTTTAACCGAGATTTGCAAAAATGAGGGACAGAAAACAAAAAAAGGGATTGAAATCCGTCTGCCGGGTCTGTTCAGGCTGCCGGAGGCGTATACCGTCCGACGTCGGGCAGCTCCGGCATCTCCGGCCCGGGCTTGCCCAGCAGTTCGCAGAGCGCGGCATGCATGGCGGTTCGGTCATCCCAGAGGTATTCGGTGGTTCCGAAGCACATGGACTGTTCATGGCCTTTCCCGAGGGAGAGAACAATATCTCCGGGGAGTGCCAGTGCGATTCCTTTACGGATGGCGTTGCGGCGGTCCGGCTCGATGAACAGGGTCTCGTCCATCACGGCGCCTTTTTCGATCGCTTCATCCGCCATTTCCTTCAGAATCTTGTTGAGCGGTTCCGTGCGCGGATCTTCCGCGGTATGCGTCCCTGCGGTTTCCCGTTCATATCGATCGGGAGCATCTTGCGGGCTGCGATCAGGGCCTTCTCAAGGGCATTCGGTGTATGGGCGAAGTCGACGATCGCGGTGAAACTCTGTCCTTCGTCGATCACCTGCATGCGGCCGGGTACGCCGGTCACACAGGCGATCCCCCGCGCCGCGGTTTCGGGATCGATCCCCAGTCCGTAAACAGCTGCGGTCATGGCGGCTAGGAAGTTGGCGCCGTTGTAGTTGCCGAGCAGGCTGGTGTGCACTTCGGTCTCCCGGGAACTGCCATCCGGCAGGTCACTGAAGCGGGCGATTGCACGGATCCCCGCCGGGGAGGAATAGATCTCTTTGATGGTCGCGCAGGCGTGCTGTGTATTCCCGTTGGCGGAATAGACCGCTTTCCGGACGCTGATCAGATTATCCAGAAAATGATAGGAATCCGGGTCGTCATAATTCAGCACGGCCAGCGGCGGCGTTTTGCGGTCCTGGTTTTCCCCGAGTTTCTGGAAAAGCATCCCCTTGGCTTCAAAATAAGCCTGGCGGGAGTTGTGGAAATCCAGGTGTTCGTGTGTGATATTGGTGACGACGGCGATATCGAAATCAATGGCGGAAACGCGCTTCTGCGCCAGCCCGTGGGAGGTGGATTCGATGATCACATGGGTGACGCCCCGGTCCCGCATCATGGAAAGATAGCGCTGAATGTCCGGGGATTCCGGTGTGGTGACGTGGAATCCGGTATCCAGCTCTTCTTCGTCGATGATCGCCGAGACTGTAGAGATCAGGCCGGTATGGAGCCCGGCCGCGCGGAGCACGTTGTAAAGATAAATGGAGGTCGTCGTCTTCCCGTCGGTGCCGGTCACGCCGATGACGGTCATGGACTCGGACGGGAAACCGTAGAGCGCGGCAACGGCCCACGCCATGGCTTCGCGCGAGTCTTCTACACGGATATAGGGTACGGAGGGCAGTACGGGAATGGATTTGCTTCCGATCACAGCGGCGGCCCCGTTCTGTACGGCGCTCTGGATGTAATCGTGTCCGTCGGTGTTGATCCCCGGAATGGCTACGTAAATGGCTCCGGGTTTTACTTTGCGGCTGTCAAAAGTGACATCATTATACTCAATGTTGGGTGTGTTTCCGATGATCTCACGGATCCCCGGCAAAACACTGATACACTGCATCAGCTTGAGGCTGGGTTTGTTCATATTCAATTTCCCTCTAATTCAGTATTTTACCAAACATCCGGAAAAAAGGAATAGTCAACCACCGTGATTTTCTTCCCCAAAAAAAGTGATTCGTAATAATGAGCCCGCGGCCGGTTCCGCAATCTTTGCTATAATCTTGCTCAGGATCCGGGTCACGGATCCCGGATTTTTGAAAACTGCCGGTAATAACGGAGGTCCGATGCGGAAAACACTTCCTTATGTTGCGATGATCATTTTATGCGGAATGGCCGCGGTGCTGTTCCTTTATTCGACGCCTTTCGGAGTCGGGCTCACCAATGACTCTTCCGCCTATATCGGCGGGGCGCGCAGCCTGCTGGCCGGAAGAGGATACGTCCGTATCGGCGGCGACGGGCTGCCGCGGGCGATCACGCACTTTCCGCCTTTCTATTCGATCGTGCTGGCGGGCGTCTCCCGCCTGACCGGGCAGGATCCGCTGGCTGCTGCGAAATGGGTGAACCTCGGGTGCGCGGTGCTGAACCAGGCGTTTTTCATGATCACCCTGCTGCTGCTGACCGGCTCCGCATGGGGAACGGTGCTCGGCGGTCTGACGTTTGTCTGCGCCGGACCGGTCCTGAAAGGGCAGATCTACGGTCTCAGCGAAGCGCTCTACCTGACGCTCTTTTTCGCGGTCCTGATCCTTTCCCTGCTGACAGCGCGGGATCACCGGACCGGAATGTGGCTGCTGACCGGTCTGCTGTGCGGTGCGCTGGTGATCACCCGTTCCGCGGGCTTTGCCGCGGCCGGTGCGCTGGCGGTATTCATTCTCTGTGTGCTGCCGAACGCGAAAGAACGGATCCGGTCCCTGCTGCTTTTCCTGGCCGGGCTGGTGGTTCCGCTGGCTGCCTGGCTGCTCCGGAGCGGCAGTGAGGAGGGCTCGGCTGTCAACCGCTCGCTCTCCCTGCATCTGCCCGCAGCGGATAAGGTACGCGACGGGATCCGGAATCTCGCCGGGTTCTTTTTGCCGGAATTCGGCGGATTTGTCGAAAAACTTCTGCCCGTCTGGGGCATCGTTATCGCTGCGGGACTGCTCGTTCTGCTGGGTGCGGTCATTTTCACCGGACTGCGCGCCTTTTTCCGCCCGTCGGACCGGCTGGCGCGGTCTCCTTACTTTGCACCGGCACTGCACGGTGCGGCGTATATGGTCATGCTGATCCTGACGGTCTGCTTTATTGACGGATCGACGCTTTTTGATGACCGCATCCTGCTGCCCTTTTACGTCTGCCTGATGCTGCTGGCGGATGCTTTCTGCATCCGTCTTTCGGACAGGAAGCGGATGAAGGCTGCGGGGATCGTGCTGATGCTTCTTTTCGCGGCGCTGCTGCTGGAGGATGAACTCGATCTGATCAAAGAGTTCCACCGCAACGGTCAGGGCCTCGCCGGTGAGGAGTGGCGGAGCTCGGAAACACGGCTTGCGGCGAAAGCGCTCCCGGAGGGGAAGCTGCTGTTCTGCAACCGTCAGACCGCGCTTGCTTTGCTCAACGATCAGCCGTCTTATATCCTGCCGCCGATGTTTGACTCCGCGAGCTTTTCCGAGCGGGAGAGCTTTGAACAGGATAAGCAGTGGATGGATGACGAAGTCCTCAGCGGGAACGCGTTTGTCATTGTTTTCAATTACAGAGAGATGCTCGAGGATGCCGGGGACCGGGAATGGCTGGAGACTGTTCTGGAAGGACTTCCGGTCCTTGCGGAATACAGCGACGGTGTGATCTTCGGGAAATACGCCGGGATCTGTCTTAATTATGGCCGCTGCGTTACCATCTCCGGCCGCAGCCCGGGTGATGATGGTGATGTCCGCCATAATGCATCGGACCGTGCCGGTAAGGCATTCCCCATCCGCCGAACCCGCCGTATCCGCCGAAGGGACCGAAGAGGCCGAAGGGATAGACCCGCGGCCGCCGGTATCCGTAATACGGGCGGGAGAACGGGCGGAGAAGGAAGGACAGTACAAGTACAAAGATGATGAAACCGAACATTTTGATTCTCCTTTCGCAGGGGGATCCTGCACTGGTTTCGCCGTGATAAAAAAAACGGGACTTTTATCACGACGATGGTCGTGTAAAAAGTCTCGCCTGTTATGCTTAGCCGGGTGATCATCGAATCACCGTATTGACGGCGGGGGCTCCGTTTTGTCCGGTTGGCTACTCCCTTTCTTCATTAATGATAATACCCCGTTTCCCCCTGGTTTTCAAGACCTTCCGGCCCATTCTAATTTGTTTCTAATGAACCGTTTCGGTCCCCGCTTGTAAATGCGGAATTCGGAATGCGAAATTCGGAACGCCGCGCAGCGTCACATATTTCCCCTGAATCCTGACTCCTGAATCCTGCGCGAAGCGCGCAACCGAAAAACGCCGGGATCGTCCGACTCCGGCTGATTATTCACTTTCCAAATTAACTGCACTCTGCACTCTGAACTCTGAACTCTAAGAAATCACTTCACTCTTCACCCTTCAAACTTCAAACTGATAAAGTTCCTCCTTCTTCCGCTCCCGGATCCTTTCCAGCATCCTTTGGACCAGGGCGCAGCATCCTTTGGACCAGGGCGTCGCTGACGTAGGGGATGTTGTCCCACCGGTCGTCTTCGATCGCCTCGTCGATCGGATCGATCCACCTTTCCGGCGGGCGCTCCGGCGGCGGCCCGAAGACCGGGACCGGAAGAAGCTCCGGCATCTCCGCGTCTTCCGCTTCCGGCACCGCCTGCCCTTCCGTCTGCGCTTCCGTGAGCCCTTCAGCGGTTTCAACTTCCACTGCCGGCTCTTCAGCCGCCACTTCAGCGGCTTCGCTCTCGACGGGCAGTGTCTCCGCTTCCGCGGAAGCACCTTCCGTCGGGAATGAGCGGAACGCCTGCTCCGCTTTCAGCACGCTGTGGGCGCTTTCCGATGGCGCGGCATCGAGGGCGCCGCGGACTTCGGCCGGGGCGGTCTGTTTCTTTTGGCTTTTGACCGGTTTGCTGAGGAATTCTTCCGTCCGGTACAGGCGGAAGATCAGGTTCTGCCAGCGCAGCTGACAGGTGAACAGGCGCGTGCAGACTGTCGGATTGACTCCGGCGGAAACTCTGACGCCGTCACTGCATTTTTTGAAATGGAAGCCGGCGATATCCAGCAGCTCGCCGATCTGCATCGGCGCCTCGGACAGGTCTTCGCCCAGCACATGCAGGGTCACCAGTCCGCGCCCGATCGTCGTCACGGCGTCCATGATCATCTTCGTCGTCTGTACAAAGGGGAGCCCGAAGCGGTTCTCCTCCATCCCGTCCTTCAGCCAGCGCTTCAGGTTTTCCGTGGTGGCGCGCAGTGTCTCCAGACAGGAGATCCGCTTTACCTCATCCGGGGTGTGGTGAACTTCCCGGGGCAGCAGCGTCCCGAAGTGCTCCATTTCCTTTTCGGAGAAGCATTCCATGCCATAGGACATATATACCAGCATATCGCCGATCAG
>CADBKS010000062.1:0-1459 GCA_902795255.1 uncultured Chloroflexota bacterium | reverse complement strand
CCTGCTGCCTGCTGTTAAAAACAAGTTTACCCGCCCTTCCGGAAAAAAAAAACCGGCAATGTTGCCCGTTGACATTTGGTTGAAAATGTGGTATGAGTGCAGCGCTCCGTGCTGCGCAGGGTTCAGGGAGCTGGGGACAGAGGGCGCTCTTTGTCTTCACCGTGCCGGTCCCGCGCGGGACTGGCACGTCAGGCAATGCACAGTGTTCAGTCAACCGGGATAAGGGTCAGCAGGCGTTTCGCGTGGGGCAGGGGACGGTTTTCTGTGTCGACGGCGCTCGGCCCACGATCACAATGCTGCGGAAAGAGCATATTTTCGGTCCGAATGCTGTCGAGGCACAGAGAACTGTCCCCTCGTTGGATGGAAAGGCTCTTTTTGCCGCTGTGATCAAGGCCCGAATATGTCAACTCCGTCAGGCCCCGCCGCCAGTCCCTACCCGGCCTCCGAAAACTACAAGATCTTCAGATGCTCCGTCTGCGGCCGCATGATCCCCGGCTTCTCCCGCTCCGCCCACGAAACCTCCCACCCCGGCCGCAAGGTCGAGTGGAAGAAGGTGTAAAAACGAACGCCCCGTCAAATGTCGGGGCGTTTTATTCATCTATAACACTCAGTATTTGTTATTGATTTACAATAGATTGATCGTCCGAAACATAAATCGGATGATCGTAATCCTCACTATCCATCCATACAATTTCTTTTTCGACTTCCCAAAAAGATTTCCCTTCAAAGATTTTTGCTTTTAGAAAATCTCTCTTGATTTTATCAATATCAACATCCGTCACCTCGTAAATGACTTTGTAATCAACAGGCTCACCATCTGTTGTAAGGTATGAATAATAGACAAAATCAGAATTCAGCTTTACTTTTTGTGTTCTGACATAAAAGGTGAAGTCTGAAGTTTCCTGATTACGCCAGCCTTCACACCAATATAGATGGTCGTTGTAAAACAGTTCTGCTTCACTATACCACCCTGTATCCAGAAATTGATTCAAATCCCCATTAATCATATCCCGTAAATCTCCCAATATTTTTTATATTTCTGATAATTTTCTTCGTCCAGGACTTCGGCTGGATTATGTTCAAGTTCCGGACCAAAGGTATGTTTATGCAAAACGGGTTTTGTTTTGCTTCCGGATATTTTTTCTTCCGGATGATAAGCTATTTCCAATACAGGACGCTTATTCTCATCATATATTCTCATTTCACGAAAATTTCCAAATCTATCTTCTCTTCTATAAGAACTTACTTTAAAATATTAATAAATTTCTAATATTTCTTCTCTTGACATTTTCTCTTCGATTTTGTACAATTTTCTTTATGAGCTAATAGAAATATTGTTTCATATTATTTCTGGCTCATATAGAGCACGGTTTTTTCAATAAGGCTATAAGCTTTCTAAATAAGGTTGGTGCCGCGCGAGTAGTTCGTTTGAGTCATGTTGAATATCATTACCTATAGG
>CADBKS010000061.1 GCA_902795255.1 uncultured Chloroflexota bacterium | reverse complement strand
GTCATAATAAGAGCCGGAACACAGAAAAACGAAACGGGACCCGTCCGAAGATTCGGACGGGTCCCTGCTGTATACCCGCTGCTGCTGCGCCTTCATCAACCCCGCCGTCAAAAATCTCCGGGGCCCGGTATGGTATGGCAGCCCTTTTTATAATGTCACGTATGAATTTTCTGAACCGGATTTATTGCTATAATACATAATTTGATTGATAAGTGATTAAGCTTTTAATTCCGGCTTACCATCAAGAAGGAACCTGAACTATGAAAGAAAGAATGCATGAACTGCTCGCTCTGCTGAGCAAGGCCTACATCATGCGCCGGAAGTTTTTTCTGAAAAAAAGTCAGTCTTTCGGCCTGTATGTCGGTCAGCCCCAACTGCTTACCTATGTCCGGGACCATCCGGGCTGCACCCAGATCGAGATCGCCGAGGCACTCGGTGTCTCATCCGCTTCGATCGCTTTTTCCACCAAACGGCTGCAGAAAGCCGGCTATCTCATGAAACAGGTCAACAACCTGAATATGCGCTGCAATAAGCTTTACGTTACACATGAGGGGATGGAGGTCATGGACCGCTTCCAGAGCACCTACGATGACATGAACCTGGCGCTTTTCGAAGGTTTCAGCGCTGAAGATATGAAAAAGCTGACCGAATTAACAGAACGCTTTATCGGAAACCTGGAAAAACTGCTCTCGGAGGAACCGCCCGTTGAATAGCTACAAACGAATCTTCCGGTATTTCGGAAAATATAAAAAATACGCGATCCTCGCCCCGCTTTCGGTCTCCGCGGAAGTACTGCTGGAGATCTGGATCCCCTATCTGATGGCGGACATCATTGATATCGGGATCGCGAACAAAGATATGGACTATGTGGTCCGGATCGGCGGCCTGATGATGCTGGCCGCCGTTATTTCCATCGTCTTCGGCGTGCTTGCCGGACGCTGCGGGGCAATGGCTTCGACCGGTCTGGTACGGAATGTACGGCACGCCCTTTTCAATAAAGTGCAGGATTTCTCCTTTGCGAACACCGACCATTTCAGCACGCCGTCCCTGATCAGCCGGATGACGACCGATCTGAACTATGTGCAGAACTCCGTTCAGATGATGGTCCGGATGCTGGTCCGCGGGCCGCTGATGATGATCTGCGCGACCTTTATGACCTTCCGGATCAATCCGGAACTGGCCGTGATCTATCTGATCGCCATTCCTCTCCTGGGCGGAACGATCCTGCTGGTCTCCATCAAAGCCCATCCGCATTTTGTGGCCATGTTCGACAAATACGACAAACTGAACGGCACCGTCCAGGAGAACCTGATCGCTATCCGCGTTGTCAAAGCCTTCGTCCGACGGGACCACGAGAACAAAAAGTTCGTCAGATCCGCCTCGGACGTGATGGATGAAGCCATGAAGGCGGAACGCATCGTCACGCTGAACGGCCCGATGATGCAGCTGACCGTCAATTCCTGCATCATCGCACTGCTGTGGTTCGGCGGGAACCGGATCATCATCGGCAACATGCAGACCGGCGAGCTGATCAGCTTCATCAACTACACCAACCAGATCCTCATCCAGCTGATGATGATCTCCATGGTGCTGATCACCATCATCATTTCCCGTGCCGCGATCCGGCGCATTCTGGAAGTGCTGGACGAAAAGATCGACCTGGATGACTCAAACGCCGACCCGGCCCTCGTTCCGGAAAACGGCGAAGTCCGCTTTGATCATGTCTCCTTCAACTACAGTTCCCGGAAAGACGCTTCCGATATGACCCTGACCGACATCGATTTTGACCTGAGATCCGGCGAACTGGTCGGCGTGATCGGCGGTACCGGCGTCGGAAAATCGACCCTGGTGCAGCTGATCCCGCGGCTTTACGATGTCTCAAAAGGCTCCGTGAGTGTCGGCGGGCATGACGTCCGCGAATACAAGCTGAAAACGATCCGTGACGCGGTCGCGATCGTCCTGCAGAAAAACGTTCTTTTCACCGGCACGATCCGAGAAAACCTGAAATGGGGCAATGAAAACGCCACGGACGAAGAGATCATCGACGCATGCAAGTCCGCCCAGGCCCATGACTTCATCATGTCATTCCCGGACGGTTATGATACAGAACTCAGCCAGGGCGGCACGAATGTCTCCGGCGGGCAGAAGCAGCGTCTCTGCATTGCCCGCGCACTGCTGAAGAAACCGAAAGTCCTGATCCTGGACGACTCCACCAGTGCCGTCGACACCGCCACGGAAGCCGCGATCCGCGCGGCATTCCGCGAGCACCACAAGGATATCACCACCATCATCATCGCCCAGCGCATCTCCTCCGTGATGGACGCCGACAAGATCATCGTCCTGGACGAAGGGCGTGTGAGCGCCGTCGGCACCCATGATGAGCTGATGAAGACCAGCAGGATCTACCGCGAGGTCTACGAATCCCAGCAGAAAGGAGCAGAATAATGGCCGAAAAGAAACAGCGAACGACCGCGACACAGCAGCGCCGCCGGATCGAAAAACCGCAGAACGCCGGCAAGACCCTTGCCCGGATCCTGAGCTATCTGCTCCGTTACAAAGCCCGCCTGGTGATCGCGGTGATCTGCATGCTGCTCTCAGCGGTCTGCACCGTGGCCGGGACCTATTTTCTCAAGCCTGCCCTGAACAACTATATCGTCCCGCTCATCGGGCAGCAGCATCCGGACCTGAGCGGCTTTATCGGGACCCTGTGCATCATGGGGGCCTTTTACCTGACCGGGGCACTGTCCAATTTCATCATGCAGCGCATGATGATCGTCATCTGCAACAGTACGCTCCGTCAGGTCCGCATTGAAATGTTCACCCACATGCAGGATCTGCCCCTGCGCTATTTCGACTCCCGCACCCACGGCTCGATCATGTCCACCTACACGAACGACACGGACACACTGCGGGAAATGATCTCTCAGAGCGTCCCGCAGATGGTCAATTCGATCATCACCGTGATCAGCGTTTTTATCATGATGCTGGTGCTCAGCTGGCAGATGACAGCTGTCGTCGTCCTGTGGATCGCCGTGATGCTCGCCGCCATCCGCTTTGTCACCGGTAACAGTTCAAAATACTTCATCCGGCAGCAGCGTGAGCTCTCCAACACCAACGGTTTTATCGAGGAGATGGTGGAAGGCGCGAAGGTCATCAAAGTCTTCAACCACGAGCCGGCCGTAAAGGAAGAGTTCGAAGAGCTGAACGGGGACCTGTGGCATGCGGCCAGCTCCGCTCACACCTTCGCGAACATTCTCTTCCCGATCACAGGGAACCTTTCCTACATGTTTTACGCGGTCCTCGCGGCCGTCGGAGCTTTTCTGGCTATTCACGGGCTGACGGACGTCGGGACGATCGGGGCTTTTCTCCAGTATTCCCGCAACTTCTCACAGCCGATCACCAACATGTCGCAGCAGATCAACAGTGTTCTGACCGCGCTGGCCGGTGCCGAACGTATTTTCCGCCTGCTCGATGAACAGACGGAAACGGACGAGGGAAAGATCACCCTCACCCGCGCGGAAATCGCCCCGGACGGCACCATCAGCGAAACAACGGAACGCACCGGGCACTGGGCATGGCGCATCCCCGAAGCGGACGGATCTGTCCGCTATACGGAACTGCGCGGCGATGTCCGCTTCAATAACGTGACCTTCGGCTATGACCCGGAAAAAACCGTGCTCCACAACATCAGCCTCTACGCCAAACCGGGGCAGAAGATCGCATTCGTCGGTTCCACCGGAGCCGGGAAGACGACGATCACCAACCTGATCAACCGCTTCTATGAGATCGGGGAAGGCGAGATCACCTACGACGGGCTGGATATCAAGTCCATCAAAAAAGACGACCTCCGCCGGTCCCTCGGCATGGTCCTGCAGGATACCCATCTGTTCACCGGGACCGTCGAGGAAAATATCCGCTACGGCCGGCTGGATGCCACCCATGAAGACGTCCTGAAAGCGGCAAAACTCGCCAACGCGGACTTCTTCATCCGCCATCTGCCCGAAGGTTATGACACCGTTCTGACCTCGGACGGCGCGAACCTGAGCCAGGGACAGCGCCAATTGCTGGCGATCGCCCGCGCGGCAGTGGCCGACCCGCCGGTACTGATCCTGGATGAAGCGACCAGCTCCATCGATACCCGCACGGAAGCCCTGATCGAAAAAGGCATGGACGGACTGATGCAGGGCCGCACCGTTTTCGTGATCGCGCACCGGCTCTCAACGGTCCGGAATTCCAACGCGATCATGGTCCTTGAACACGGGAACATCATCGAACGCGGCGACCATAACAGTCTGCTGGAACAAAAAGGACGTTACTACCAGCTTTACACCGGAATGTTCGAACTAAGCTGACCCGCCCGGACAGAGCTTCCGACAGAGATTCAAAGCCGCGCTCCCGCGTGGCTTTTTTGTCCGCAGGATGAAAATGTGATAGAATCGATTCGGACATTTGAAACATTCCCGAATCAATACATCAGGAGGGAAACCGGAATGAACGGTATTTTACAGGATCTCAATGATCTACCGCTGATCCTCTGCGGCTGCTTCTACACGGTCCTTTGTGTCTTCAGCATTGTGACCGGGCTCATCTATCTGAGCGGGAAAAGGGAGCTGAATCCGCTCGAGCTTTCCGACCGGCTCGTTTCCCGGCTCGATACTCCCGAAAAAAGGCAGCAGTTCGCCGGACGGATGGGCGCCGTCACGATCGCTGTCGGTCTCGTCCAGGGCCTGACAGCCTGGGCCATTTTTCAGGGACACAAGCCGGTATTTTACCGGATCGCGGTCGGCTTCACGGTCTTTTCAATATGCTCCGCGGTGTTCAAACTCAAAAGCAGGATCAGCGCTTTTCCGCTGATCAAACTGGTCTGCTACGCACTGATCCTTTTCGTGCTGCTGCAGGACAGCTCCAGAGCCCTGTTCTTTATGTAGCCCGGGGAAATAGTACAGCCTCACGGCCGCGGTCAGACGCGGCCGTTTTTTATCCCGCAAAGCGGGTGAGCTTTCCTGCAGCAGGGTCCTCCGGACCGCCGGATTTTTCCGGGTGGACTTTTCCCCTTCCTCACAGTATAATGACCATAGATCCGCACATCAGGATCGGAACGGTACCGCACACCGGCTGCACCGGTGCTGAGGAAACAACAGTTATTTTTTTGATTATTCGGAGGAGAAAATGTTCAAAAACGCAGATGAGGTCATTCGGTACATCGCAGACAATGACATCAAAATGCTGGATTTCAAGATGGTGGACATCAGCGGTTCGTTCCGCCATGTCACGATCCCCGCGTCACGCTTCAGTGAAAAAACGCTGACCGACGGCATCGGCTTTGATGCTTCAAACTACGGATACGCGTCCGTGGAGAAAAGCGACATGGTCTTTATCCCGGACGTCTCGACCGCGTGGACCGACCCGTTTTGCGAAACGCCGACCCTCTCCATGACCGGAAACGCCATGATCATCGGCTATCCGGACAACCGTCCTTTTCCGCAGTATCCCCGGAATATCGTCCTGGCAGCCGAACAGCATATGCGGGAGACCGGGATCGCGGACCGGATGCTGATCCTTCCCGAATTTGAATTCTACCTCTTTGATCAGGCCGGCTGGAAGCTGGAAAACGGCCGGCAGGAAGCCTTTGTGGATTTTGAACAGGCGCACTGGAACAGCGGTACGGAAGGCACCGGAAACGTCGTCCCGTTCCAGAAAAACTACCACATCGCCAAGCCTTTCGACACAACGTATGACTGCCGCTCCCGGATGGTACTCCTCATGGAAGAAGCCGGGATCCCGGTCAAATACCATCATCCGGAGGTCAGCTCCAGCGGACAGTTCGAGATCGAGCCGCAGCTCGGTGAGATGTCAAAAATGGCGGATGCTTCGATGATGATCAAATATATCATCCGGAACACCGCGAAGGAATACGGAATGTGCGCCACTTTCATGCCCAAGCCGGTCTACGGTGAAGCAGGCTCCGGAATGCACGTCCACATGCTGCTGATGAAGGGCGAGGTCCCGGTCTTCTCGGATGACAACGGCTACTCCCATCTGAGTCAGACAGCGCACTGGTTCATGGGCGGACTGCTGAAGCACATCGCCTCCCTGTGTGCCATCACCAACCCGAGCACGAACTCATTCAAACGTCTGGTCCCGGGCTTTGAGGCTCCCGTGACTGTCGGATACGCGACCTCCAACCGCAGTGCCGTGATCCGCATTCCGGCCTACGCCAAAACCCCGAACCTGCGGCGCTTTGAACTGCGCAATCCGGATGCCGTCTGCAACCCCTATTTCGCCTATGCGGCCCTGCTCATGGCCGGACTGGACGGTGTGAAAAACCGCATCGACCCGCACGAAAACGGCTGGGGGCCCTATGACATGAACCTCTATGACCTGCCGGAAGCCGAAAAGGCAAAGCTGAAGGGACTGCCGGAGTCGCTCCCCATGGCGCTGGACGCACTGGAAGAAGACCACGCTTACCTGACCGAAGGCGGCGTTTTTCCGGAAGAACTGCTGGCGAATTTCCTGCGTCTCAAACGGAAGGAATGCGCGGAGATCGCGAAGATCCCCACGGTCCCGGAATTCAGCCACTATTTCAACTGCTGACGGAGCTTCAAAGCGGTCAGCGGCACACGGTGATCGGTTAAATCAGGAGGCGCGGCCGGGAGCGGTCACGCCTCTTTCGTTTTATCCGTTCAAAACACAACGGACAGTATCAATCATAGATCTGGGCATCAACGACCTGCTGTTTCTCCACATCGATCAGGCCGCGGCCGTTCAGCCGTAGCTTCGGAATGACCGGAAGGCTTACAAAAGCCAGCGTCATGAAAGCATCGATATCTTCCGAGACACCGAGACTGTGCGCCGCATCCTTGAGTTTCGCGAGTTTCTCAGCCGCGTCCGTACAGGAGAGGGCACACATCAGGCCGGCGATCGGGAGCGGAAGCTCCTCAAGCACTTTGCCCTCCTTCACAACGACCAGCCCGCCCTGCAGCTCACGGACCCTTTCCGCGGCGGCAGCCATATCCGCGTCATTGGTTCCCAGCGTGATCAGGTTATGCGCGTCATGCGCCACGCTGGTGGCGATCGCCCCAGCCTTCAGCCCGTACCCGTGGACAAAACCGATGCCGATATGCCCGGTATTATGGTGCCGCTCAAAAACGGCCATCTTGACAATGTCCCGTTCCAGGTCGATCCCGCCGTTATGGCGGTTCTGGGAATTCAGGTCAACGATCAGTTCCTCCGTGAGCAGTTCATGCCGGATCAGGCCGATCACCCGCAGCTTGTCCGCCGTCACCGGGTAATACAGCTGGTCCGGCGTCACGGGCTGCATATGGAAAGAATTCCAGATGACCGGGTCAAAAAACGCCTTGTTTTCCGCCGGATCCACGTTTTTTCCATCCTCCGCGGCCAGTTCACCGCCGATGTAGACCTTTTCGACCTTCATCTGTTCCAGGTCGGAAAGAACGACAAGATCCGCATGATAACCCGGAGCGACCGCACCGAAATGTTTTAATTGGAAATATTGGGCCGTATTGAAGGTCGCCATCCTGATCGCCCGGATCGGATCCGCGCCGAGCCGGACCGCTTTCCGGACCGCGTTATCGATATGCCCTTCTTCGATCAGATCTTCCGGGTGCCGATCATCCGTCACGAACATCGCACGGGTATGGTAAGGCGGTTCGCACAGGCCGATCAGGGGCTCAAGGTTTTTCGCCGCGGTTCCTTCCCTTATCATGATCCACTGGCCCAGGCGCATTTTTTCAACAGCTTCATTGAAGGTTGTACATTCATGATCCGACTGAACGCCCGCGGTCACATAAGCGTTGAGCGCCTTTCCGGTCAGGTCCGGGGCATGTCCGTCGACCACCTTTCCGGCCTCTTCCGCGTCGCAGATCTTCGCAATCAGCCCTTCATCTCCCGCGATCAGCCCCGGGGCATTCATCACTTCCGCAAGGCCGACCGTTTTTTCCCGCCGGTAATAAGGCTTCAGGTCCTCAGCCTCCATCACCATGCCGGTCTCCTCCAGCGGAGAGGAGGGAACACAGGAGGAAAGGGTGTAATAGACCCGCATCTTCTGATGACGTGTCTGGCCGATCATGTAATTCATACCGACCGTTCCCGCGACATTCCCGATCTCATGCGGGTCCGCAATGATCGCCGTGGTCCCGTGCGGCACGACAGCGTTCTCAAATTCCGCGGGAGAAAGAAGCGATGACTCCAGATGCATATGCCCGTCCATAAAACCCGGGCACAGATATTTTCCTGTCAGATCCACTTCAACTTTTCCGGAATAATTTCCCAGCCCGACGATCATCCCGCCGCTGACCGCGACATCGGTCTGTTCGGCCTGCTCCGTAAACACATTGACAACATAAGCATTTTTCAGCACAAGATCAGGTTCGGTCCTTCCGGCTGCAGCGGAAATCAGTCGTTTCTTTTCTTCCAGCATAAAGTCTCCTTTCCCGGTCAAAGAGCAAATATGAAAAAAAACTGCTCTTCACAGTCATCATTCATCTGATTACAAAACCATTTACAACAGCAGGTCCCAATGCCCTGTTTCGGTCGATATGTTTGTTGGTTTATCATAATCCACACGAATAAATCTGTCAACGTGAGCTTTTTCCCGCAGTTCCGCTGTCCGAACGGAAATGTGAAGAAATTCATCCGATTTTATGAGAAATTGCAGGCAGGAACTTCCGGAGCGCGGAAGAAGTATAAATAACAGGCGCGGATATCCGGACTATAATTACAGAAGGAATATTCCGCCGAATTAAAACAGACCCGACAGAGAAGGAGGACAGCATGAAAAAGACATTCTTTGCCATATTGCTCGCCTTCCTGATGATCTCAGCGGCTGTATCCGCTCAGAATTATCAGGCCACAGCAGAGTATCTCGAAGAGCAGATCCGGATCATGCAGCTTCAGGCCACCCTTGACGCCATCCAGAATCAAAACGGTGGCGGAAATACGATCGAACTGCAGTGGCCGGCTGCCACCCCGGAGCCGCAGGGCAGCAGCGGGCTGCCGATCAATAAATGGAATTTCCCGCTCAGCGCCCGGCCGCCGATCCCGTATGGCCCCGCTCCCGTCTGGAATATTCCCGCAAGCCGTTATACCACCGACCTTACGGTGGGAGACTCCGGGCAGTATAAGACCCTGTCCGAAGCCGTACAGCACATTCCCTCCAACGCGGGCAATGTGACGATCCGCATGGTCAGTGATACGGAAGAACCGCAGGCCGGTGTTTCCGTTCCGATCGGAAGGGGGATCACATCGCTGCGCATCACTTCCGACAGCAGCGCGGAGCGGACCGTCTGGCCGAAAGACCGTTCGGTATGGTTCTTCTGCAACGGGATCCCGCTGATCATCGACAGGACCGTCACTTTTTCAAAGATGACCATGATCATGGGCGGATATGTAACATACGCAGGGCACAGTGTGGAAGCACCGGAAAGCACCATCATCATCGACGGCAAAGCCTACTGGGTCTATGCGGGCGGGCAGTCAGACCGGGAAGGGTACAGCTCGACTGTCAACAAAGCGCTGGTGATCGTCAACGGCGAAGTGGACCGGGTCTACGCGGGCGGACGGGCGATCTACGGGGAAACGGTCGTGCGCAGCGCCAGTGTCGTTGTTAACGGGACCGCGAACGAAGTCTACTGCTCGGGATTTACGGAATATGCTTCCGCCAAAGCCACCGTCGGCCGGGCCAATATGCTGATCTACGGCCGGTACGGCACGTACGGGCTGGGGCGGGGAGACGGGGATATCACCCTGCAGGACCCGTCAGGCTGTCTTTACTGATACGGAATAAGGGAATTAAAAAAAAGTCGGGGTGCGCGGACTCGAACCGCGGACCCCCGCGTCCCAAACGCGGTGCGCTACCAACTGCGCTACACCCCGAATCTGATGTAACAGTATACCGTAAAAATGTAAAAACTAAAAAAGGATTCCGCAAAAAGGTGCTATAATTCCCACAATTGTAAACGGGAAACTGCAATCGGTTGAAATCCAAAACCTGTACGATCGAATAAAAACTGCATGAGCGCAGAATTACGGTATGCACCTCCGGCATCAATTTACCCGCATTTCTGCTGAATCTTCCCGTCACCAAGGAGGATCTATGTGGAATAACATTTCAGAACGTGTTCTGAACCTGAAACCATCCGCAATTCGAAAATACTTTGCCGTTCCGAGCGATGTCGTAACGCTCGGCATCGGAGAACCTGACTTTACTTCCCCCGATAAACTGATGGCTGCGGCTGCAGAAGCGCTGAAACACGGAAACACCCATTACACCGCAAACGCGGGTATTTATGAACTGCGCGAAGCCATCTCCGACCGGCTCAACGCACTTTACGGGGTCCGCTACGATCCCGAATCCGAGATCATCGTGACCGTCGGGGCCTCCGAAGCCCTGTACCTGGCTGCCTGCACGATCCTCAACCCCGGGGATGAGATGATCGTGGTAACACCCTGTTTCGTCTCCTATCAGGCAAGCGTCGAGCTGGCAAACGGTGTGCCGGTGGAAGTTCCCTGCCGGCTGGAAGACAACTTCGACCTGAACGTCCAGGCGATCGAAGACGCCATCACCCCGCGGACCCGCGGGATCCTGCTCGGTTTCCCGAACAACCCGACCGGGGCCGTTGCCTCCCGTGAAAAGCTGCAGCAGGTCGCCGATCTTGCGGCAAAACATGATCTGGCGGTCATTTCCGATGAGATCTATGAACGGCTGATCTATGGTGTGGAACACGTCAATTTCGCGTCCCTGAACGGTGCCCGCGACCGGACCTTCATCGTCAGCGGTTTCTCCAAATCCTATGCCATGACCGGCTGGCGCCTCGGTTATGTCTGCGGCCCGAAACACCTGATCTCCCAGCTGTACAAGATCCACCAGTACCTGATCATGTCCGCACCGACCATCGCCCAGGAGATCGGGATCGTTGCCATGCGCGACTGTGAAGACGACGTCGAACGGATGCGGAAAGAATATGACCGCAGACGCCGGCTGATCGTCGACGGGCTGAATTCGCTCGGGCTGTACACATTTGAACCCAAAGGCGCGTTCTATGCCTTCCCGTATATCAAAGAAACCGGACTGGACTCCACCACTTTTGCCGACCGTCTGCTGGCGGAATGCAAGGTCGCGGTGATCCCGGGCTGCGGTTTCGGTGTCTGCGGTGAAGGACATGTCCGCTGCAGCTACGCGGTCAAATACGAACGGATCGAAGAAGCGCTCAACCGCATCGGCGATTTTGTGAAGAAAGTAAAGAAATAAAGACCGCCATCCGGCTTATGAAGAAAAAGGCTGTTCCCACTTGGAACAGCCTTTTTTATCGGAGCAGCACGTATCCGCCTTATAAAAACGGCTCCGTGCCGAAAGCGTTATTTTTCCGGTTTTTTATAAGTCACAAAATAAAACACCAGGCCGACCACGATCGGGACCATCAGATCCGACATCGGTCTGAAGACATAGGGACTTTTCGTGATCACGGCCGCCCACAGCAGATCCAGCAGGTTATATACGGCAATAAAGACCGCAACGCATAAAACAGCTTTCAGATAATATTTCGTTTTTTCCGACATAATTCCTCCGACTTTCATTCTATCATCATATTCGTCATATTCCGCGCCGCGTTATGAAAATCCGACATCGGGTCCGGGACCCGCGGCTTCGGACATGGAACGCGTTCGGGCATCAGCATCAAAACAGCCGTCTCCCGACAGAGACGGTCTGCCCATTTGTATCTCAGCCCGGGCAATGCATTCGGGAAGCGCTTACGATCCGCTTCCGGTCCCGCGGTCACGGCTCTCCCGATGGATCTGCTTGACCAGCAGCTCCCGGGTCTTGCGCTGGTTATTCTTCAGCACGTCCAGGATCATCCCGGAGCAGAAGAATAGCAGCGAAGCCATATACAGGAAAATACTGACAAAAAGGGTCGGGAAACGTTCGACCAGGTGCGTCACCGCAAATTCATGCAGGATCGGGATAAACAGAACGGTCCCGAGCAGGAAACAGAGTCCTGAAAGGACACCGAAAAACCATAAGGGTTTGTAATCCCGGAACAGCATCACGATCATTTTCAGGACGCGGAAGCCGTCGGAAAACGTGTTGAGCTTGGACTCACTTCCCGAAGGGCGGTCGCGGTAATCGACCGGGATCTCCCGGACCAGATAATTCCCGTCCAGCGCGAACAGCGACATCTCCGTCTCAACCTCAAAGCCCTTTGAAAGCAGCGGGTATTCCTTCACGAATTTCCGGTTCATGGCCCGGTATCCCGTCATGATATCCTGCAGATCGCCCTCAAAAAGCGAATTGACCAGCCAGCGCACCAGCCGGTTGCCGAAGTCATGGAACGGGCGCTTGTTTTCCCTGAAATACGTGGTATTCAGACGGTCCCCGATCACCATATCGGCCCGGCCGTCCAGGATGATCCGCTCCATCTCCGGGGCATTTTCAGCCGGATAGGTGTCATCAGCGTCCACCATGATATAGCAGTCCGCGTCGATATCACTGAACATCGCCCGGAGGACATTGCCCTTTCCCTGGCGGTACTCGTGCCGGACGATCGCACCGGCCTCACGGGCAAGATCGCCCGAACCGTCGGTGGAGTTGTTATCGTAAACATAGATCTCCGCCTCCGGAAGTACGCGGCGGAAATCACGGACGACCTTCGCGACCGTCTCCGCCTCGTTATAACAGGGGATCAGAACAGCAGTTTTGTACATGTACGGCCTCTAACTATAAGAGCTCACTTTGAAATGCACACGGCACTCAGAAGTGAGTAACCTGCACCTTACGGTGCAGGAGCAACGCTGCATGGCGCGGCCCGGCTGCTCTTGTGTTTGCATAAGTGCCCTGCCGTGCCCGGTTTTATTAGCGGGGGACGCGGGCCGGCTGAAGCCGCCCGCTGTCCCGGCACCCCCGATTTTTTTACAAGGGCAGACAGATTTGTTTTTTCTTCCCGGCCGTATGTTCGGACTCACCCGCATGCCGCAATGATCAGCTTTTCCGTCAGCCGATCCCGAGCTTTTCGGCGATCCACGGCAGGTAGTAATAGACAGCGCCAAGGATAATGATCAGCGAAATGATCACTGCGAAAAGCAGGCTGCGGCGCCTTCGGTAGCGCCGGATCGTCATGACCGTTTCATCCAGAGCCACCTTTTCCGCGTCGACCAGTGCGACCATGGTGATCTTATCGATCTCTTCTTCGACCTCATGGATGCGGGACGAGCGGATCTTTCCGGGCGCCTTGTAACAGCCGTTGATCTGCTGGAGCGCCTGGCGGACCCGGGTCCTTCGTTCAAGCCATTTGTTCTCACGGGCAAGGGTCGGCTGGATCTCGATCAGAAGCGGCGGGATCGTTTCATAAAGCGTATCGATCGGGAAATCCGCCAGCTGGTTCTGGAATTCCCCGAACGCCTTCCCCGCTTTGCGGAACACGTCCGGATTCTCGATCGTGTTGTACGCAAACGCGTCGTTCACGAAGTTATAGACGCGCCATACTCTGCCGGCGGCGTCCGTATAATACTTTTTACCGTCCTTGCAGGGCTTGCAGTAGGATTCTGGGCTTCGCCCGATGATATTCGCAGCCAATGGAAGGCAGAACGCAGGTTCGATCCTTCGCAAGAGGATGTTTCTGCGCTCAAGGCCGGATGGGCCGATGCTGTTTCAAGGACAATAAAAACAAGGTTTCGGCGGACAAGGTCGGCAGCATACAAATTGAATACACCGACGCCGAGGGCAGCGCCTTCCTGACGAAGG
>CADBKS010000060.1 GCA_902795255.1 uncultured Chloroflexota bacterium | reverse complement strand
CGAGTCCCCGATGGGTCACTTTTTTATTTAAGAGACAAATTTTTCCTCATAAAACAATGAATTTTTCTCCAGGATAATGACCCATACAGGACTTATACCCTTAATCGTATTGTTAATGGTTCAGGTCCTCAACAGGAAACTTTCATACATAGTTACTGGTAAGATTGAGAAAAATAACATATATAAATGCTTTTTTTACTGGATTGTTGTAGTTTGTTTCACATGGTCAGGCAGATTATCGAGATAGGGTTCGATCTCCCTGTTTGGAACGAGAATCGTTACCAGACCGAGATTCTTTACAAACAGCTTTTCAGCATTGAGACCGCAAAGCAGGTACAGCGCGGCTGGACCAAGCGACAGGATGATTTTCAGTATTTGTTCTGCCTTTTTCCTCCATATTATGCTATGATACAGACACCGGCGGACGCTGCTCTCCCTGATTCCGGGGGCCAATTCTTCGGATCCGCTGCTGTTTTGTACCGATAATTTACAATTTTTGCTTTGTGTCCCATTGGGACAGAAATCGAATGCAAATGAATTTGTGAAACGGCCATGGGGCATCGGCCACTATAAAGGCCGCAAGTGGCTGAAAAACCCAACACGTCAGTTATAACCGATCGGAGGATCTATGCTGTACCATTTGAAAGCTGAAGAAAAAAGGCCGAGCGCACTGGTTTATGACAATATCATCTACGCAAACCGGATCACCCGCTGGGGAAGGGATTATCATCCGCTGAAGATCAACCTGATCATCCCGCACTATGATCACAAAGAGAATCCGCCAGCGCCACTGCTGGTCTGGCTGGAAGGCGGCGGATGGCGCAACGCGTCCCCTGCCGTCAGACTTGCAGAACTGGGCTTTTATACCTATCACGGGATCGCGGTCGCTGACGTTGAATACTCCGTCAACAGCAACAACATCTGGCCGGTCTGCCTTGAGGACGTCAAGGAAGCGATCCGTTTTCTGCGTGCCAACCGCGGAGAATTCAACATCGATCCGGAAAAGCTGATCGTGGCCGGCGACTCGGCAGGAGCGCATCTGGCGGCCCTCACCGCTCTGACCGGCGATGAAGAAAAATATAAGACCGCGGCCAACCGGCAGGAATCCGATAAAGTGAACGGGGTGATCTGCTTGTACTGCCCGGGCGATTTTCCTGACGTTCTCGGGGATCCCGTGCCGGTCTGCTATGAGGATCTGCTGACAGGGGAAATTACTGCCGAAAATGAAGCGCTGCTGAAAGAGATCAATCCGATGTCCCACGTCACCAAAAACGCACCGCCGTTTTTATTTTTCCACGGCGATGCCGATAATGTGGTCTATTATCAGTCCAGCCTGAACCTGTATGAAAAGCTTCTCTCTGCCGGCGCCGAGGCTGATTATTATCTGCTGGAAGGCGCCAATCACGCCGAAAATGCCTTTACACAGGAGAATATCCAGGAACTGATGCTGGCGTTTATCCGGAAGCACATCTGACTCAGAACCGTCCCATCTATAAAAGATAAGCTTGCCGCGCTGAACACAGCAGCTTATCTTTTCTTCAGCGGAACCGCTCCGGCAGTTTTAAGGAAGCAGGGATGTCAGTCCCATATCGTCCAGCATTTCCGGAATATGCGCATCCCAGAAATTCCAGTCATGGAGGCCGGCATAGGTCTTGTAGGAAAAGCTGATCGGGTACTCGGCGGCCTTCTTCAGGATGTAATCCGCCATGGAATCGGAGATCCCCTTGATGAAATCTTCCGTGCCGCAGTACATGCCGATATCGGGGATCTGCTTTTTCTGTTCGACCGCGATATCCAGCAGGTGCTTCAGGTCATGCTCCGTCCCGGCAGCGTCTCCCAGTTTTTCGGTGCCGAAAGCGTTGCGAGCAACGCCGTAAAACGGTGTCAGAAAATCTTCCGCCTCATCTTCAGGCGGGAGCTGCATTTCGATGAAATTTCCGCCTGACAGGCAGCCGATCCTGCAGTACTGATCCGGCCGGCTCAGGCCGAATTTCAGCGCTCCGTATCCGCCCATGGAAAGGCCGGCCACATAGTTATCCTCTCTTTTCTGTGAAAACTGCGGGAAGGTTTCTTTCATGAACGCGGGCAGTTCATCGGCGATATAGTCATAATAAGCGAGTCCTTTGGTCATGTTGGAATAGAAGCATTGAGCATGGACAGAAGGACATACCACCGCAATGCCTCTCGCAAGAGCATATCGTTCCAGGTTGCTGTATCGGAGCCAGCCGGTATAGTCGTCCCCCATCCCGTGGAGGAGCCATACGACTTTCAGCTCGCCATCTTCGTTGTAACGGACGCCGTTCGCCAGAAAGTCGACCGCGGTATTGGGAAGGATGACATAAACATTGGTGTTCATGTGGAGTTTCTGTGAACAAAAATCTATCTGTACCCTGGACATTTTGATCTCCTTTTTCTTGTTTGAAACAGTACCAAAAATATTAAGTGAATCGTGATCTGAGGGCGCTGAGATGATGTCCGAGATTTCTTTAGTTATTCTTCCCGCGCCCGGGGATTCTTTAGTCGATGGACCACGCGCTGAACAAGTTCACGGGTGGATCCTGAACCCCTGCCCGTTTTTTCTACTGACAATTATAAGATCTATATGGGGTTTATCATTCGGGAATTTTTGGAATTGATGTTATAATGAATTCGATATGAACGATGATACCATTCTTAGAATAAGTCATATAAGCAAAAAATATCCCGGCGTACTGGCCCTCAACGACGTGAGTTTCGATGTCAAAAAAGGACAGATCCATGCCCTCATGGGCGAAAACGGTGCCGGCAAATCCACACTGATCAAGATCATTTCCGGAGCCATACAGCCTTCAGACGGCAGCGTCATCATCAACGATACAGAATACAAAAGCCTCACCCCCGCACTGTCTTCGCAGCTGGGCATCGGAGTGATCTATCAGGAATTCAATAACGTCCCCTCGCTTTCCGTTGTTGAAAACGTCTTCCTCGGAAAAAAAATCGGCGGCAGGTTCTGCCCCGACCAGAAACTGATGAAGCAAAAGGCGCAGGAGATCTTTGATAAACTCGGCGTCAGCATCCCCCTCGATATACAGACAAGAAGGCTTTCACCCGCACAACAGCAGATCGTTGAGATCGCCCGTGCCCTTTCTTCCGACGTAAAGGTCCTGATCATGGATGAGCCATCCGCATCCCTGGCGATGGCGGAAGTGGAACGCATGCTGCGGATCGTCAGAAACCTCCGTGACGAGGGCGTGTCGATCATCTATATTTCCCACCGCATCGATGAAGTCCTTGATATTGCCGATACGCTGACTATTCTCCGGGACGGGAAACACATTGAGACCCGGCCGATGAAAGGCATTGACCGAAAAGAGATCATCCGGCTTATGGTAGGCCGTGAGCTAAACGAAACTTATCCCGCCCGCACCACGCCCATTGGGGGCCCGATCCTCGAACTGGAAGGTGTCAGCGGCAATGGGGTGCACGATATTTCTTTTGAACTCAAAAAAGGCGAAATCCTCGGCCTGGCCGGACTCATCGGAGCCGGACGGACCGAACTCGGCAAGGTCATTTTCGGCGAAGCAAAGAAAGACAGCGGAACGATCCGGTACAAAGGGAAGCCGGTCGATTTTCATTCGGCAGGGCAGGCGCTGAGTTCCGGGATCGGTTATATTTCAGAAAACCGCAAAGAAGAAGGCGTCTTTCTGAATTTCCCGGTCGACTGGAACATCACGATCTCTGCGCTGAAAAAGAACTCCAGATACGGTTTTGTCAACCGTAAAAATCTGGAAGTCCTTGCAGACAAAATGGTCTCCCGATTCAGGGTCAAGACTCCGAGCCAACTCCAGCTCGTCCGCAACCTTTCCGGCGGCAATCAGCAGAAGATCGCCCTGGCAAAGGTACTTGCCCTTGATACAGACATCATTATTTTCGATGAACCGACCCGCGGGATCGACGTCGGTGTCAAACAGGAGATCTATCACCTGATGAACGAACTGATCGAGAACGGCGTCTCCATCATCATGATCTCTTCCGAGATGGAGGAACTGTTGGGAATGTCAGACCGGATCGTCGTGCTGCACGAAGGCCGGAAGATGGGCGAAGTCATGAAAAAAGATTTTGATCAGCAAAAGATCCTGACACTGGCTTCCGGGATCGCACTTGAGGAGAATGAATAACAGGATATCGATATGGACAGCAAATTCAGCAAGATAATCAAAAATAACATGCCTTGGATCATTCTGATCGTCATTTCGATCATTTTTTCATTTTTCTCGCCAAATTTTTTCAAGATCCAGAACATCATCAATATTCTGAATCAGAACGCTTTTGTGATCGTCTGCGCCATCGGGATCACGTTTATCATGATGTCCGGGCAGATCGATCTCTCGGTCGGTTATCAGATGTCCCTGATCGGCGTCACGATCGGACTGCTGAACAAAAACTACAATATCGGTACGATCGGGATGATCCTTATAGCGATCCTGATGGGCGTTCTTCTGAATATACTGAACATGACACTATCGATCAAGCTGAATATCGGACTGCTGATGGTCACGACCGCAACTTCCATGCTGTATCAGGGGCTCAGTTTCACGATTTCCGGTTCGAAAGCTGTCGGCGGATTTCCTGATTCATTTAAAAAGATCGGACAGGCAAACTTTTTCGGGACCAGAATCCCGATCGCAGTCATTATCATGCTGTTTTTCGCGGTCATCATGGAACTGTTCCTGACAAAGACTTACTGGGGACGTCATATTTATGCCATGGGCGGAAATGAAGATGCGTCAAGGCTCGCGGGCATCGAAGTCATCAAAACAAAATACCTGATCGGTTTGATCGCGGGTGTTTTCGTTGGGATTTCAACCGTGATGCTGATCTCCCGGCTCGGTTCGGTCAACAGCAGCTCCGGTCCGGGAACTGAGTTCACCGTGCTGATCGGCATCCTGCTGGGCGGTGTATCCGTTCGCGGCGGCGAGGGACGGCTCAGCGGCGTCGTAGCGGGCATCCTGATCATGGCCATTCTGAGCAACGGGATGCAGCTGGCGGGTTTCGGCGTTTATTTGCAGTACGTGGTCAAAGGCATTATCATGCTGGCCGCGATCGGCATCGATGTATATCAGCTGAATCATCAAAAGATCATTGATGAGAAACTGAATTAGCGGCTTAGGAAAGGGATTTCCTATAAACAAAAAGGAGAAAATATGAAGAAATTTGTTGTTGTATTGCTTGCCGTTTTACTTATCGGCTGTTTCGCCGGTTCAGCGATCGCTGACGGAGAACAGAACTATCTGGGTATCGTTTGGCCCAGCCTCCAGATCGAATTTTTCGACTGGGCGGCGAACTTCATGAAATCCCAGGCTGAAGAAGCAGGCTGGAAAGCCGAGATCACCAGCTACGATTTCGATACCGTTACCCAGATCCAGCAGATGGAAAACTTCGCCACCATGGGCGTAACACATATCATTTCCTATGCTGGCGAACCGGAAGCCCTGGTCGATGTCTGCAAAAAGCTCCGCGAACAGGGAATCGTGATGAGCTTCTTCGCAACTGCTCCATCCGATTTGGATGCTTATGACAACGTCGCTGTAGCGAACCAGTACGATATCGGCAAGGCCATGGCTGAAAATGCCGTGGACTGGGTCAATGAAAAATACCCTGATGCCGCGGACGGATCCATCAAGGCCGTTATGTTCTCACTGCCCACGACCGAAGATGATGTGCAGCGCGACAACGGCGTCCGTGATACCCTGAAAGCCTGCCCCAAGATCGAGATCGTAAAGGAATATGAACTGGATAATGATTACAATACGACGATGCCGGGCATGGTCGACATGATGATGCTCGAACATCCGGATGTCCAGGTCGTTATCTGCCATTTCGCTTCCCTCTCCATCCAGGCTGATGAACGTCTTCTGACCTATTCCCAGATCGACCGCGATAACTTCGGCATCTTCTCCGGCGACATCGATACGATGATCGGCGAAAGAATGATGAAGACCCTCGATGGCGAAGGCCTGATCCGTGCCACCGGTACCTATGACCCGGACGGCGTTTCAAAGCAGTTCGGCCTCTGCCGCGGTGATTATAACGATCAGCTGAACGATAAGAAGGAATATGAATATTCCATCACGAAGTTCACAGCCGAAACGATCCATGAATACATGGAGACCCACTAACAGGATACACAACCGATCATAATTCGGAAATAACATAAAAACCGGAGGGTGTCTCAAAATATGAAAAGGCACCCTCTTGTTATGTGAAGCCTCACACGACTGAAGTCGCGTGCTTCCATGTCCAAACGGGGACCTCCGTCTTTCCTTTGTCAGTACTGAAAAACAGAACCTTTTCAGGAACATGGACTCACTGTCCGAGTGTACGGCACCAACCTTTTCCAAAATATACATAGGTATATCAGGCTCCGATCAGGCTAACTCCGTGAACATATTTATATAAGTCACGAAGGTCAGACAGTGTGCAGGTGCTTCTCTTATCGCATTTCGGAACATTTGCCGAAATGGACAACCGTACATCTTCCGATACGGATTTACATATAGCACGAATAAAATACCGTGCTGCTATGTTATATGATGCGTTCAGATCCGTGTGATAATGCTTTCCTGTTGAGAATGTACACAGCGAATAGTTCTTTTCATCCCTCTCGACTTCGCCCGTCCCGTCAAAAGCTAATTTTGACGTATTCATGGCATTGACTGTTGAGATTTGAATTCCATTTCTGTGTGCTTTTCCCGTCACCAGTTTCTGAACTTCCCGGAATTTCCATAAATGCAGCCTTTGCTTTTTCGAGCCTCTTTTCTTCCCTTGCAAGTCAAGATGCTCCATAACAATTGTGGAACAACCTAACCTAACAGCAGTATCAACAATGAACTTGGCCGTTTTTCTGGCTATATCAGTATTTATATTATTTGCGAAAGCCCAGTATTTCTTTGGATTTCGGCTGCCATGCTGCTGTTCCTTTTTTATCAATCCGATATGATGCCACAGAGAGTCTGTTTCACGTTTCAGACGTAAGAATCGCCTGTCTTGAATAGTGCCGTCCTGCTTCATCGCGGTACACACGCACGCATTATTGATTCCTAAATCCACTCCCAGAACAAGCTCTTCGGCTGCCGGAGTCTTGTTCAGTTTGATCTTATGTTTGTATGGGAAACGTAAACTCCATCGTTTCCCGTTTTTCTCCAGTGTCTCAGATGACGGTGTGGGATGTGATCGTCTGGACTGTTCCGTTCAGGTAGATGTGGGGGGCGTCGCAAGCCGGCATTCCGGAAGCTCCGGCATTCGTGCTCCCAAGCTTATAGGTCTTTATATTGGGGCTGGTATTGAGTGTTGTGACGATAAACCGCTTCATCTGTTCCTCAATTCTGAAGCTGAAATATGTTTGAATAATTATCTATATTGGCTTGTTGCGAACAAACCTGAAGATTTTGCGAATTGAAGGGATGTAAGGAATTTTTTCGAATTTGTTTGGCAAAATCGTTCGAATCGGCTGGTTGAATTGCAGAAATTGTCAGATGACGAATTAAACGAAATCCGAAAAGAAGATTTTCCGGATTAGGTCATTTCACCTTTACATAAAAAATTCTGATATTTATACCCTGCACCAATGTGCTTTTTCACCGGTAACTTAAACAATTAACTTCGTACTATGAGGGACATTAATCATATTATATAATAATTTCCGCTCTTTTTTGTCTTAATATCAACTGAAGGCAATAACTGTCGTCCCCTTTTCCGAAATGAGGCGGATCAGATCCGAGGTTTTCAGCCATACGGTAGCTGTGTTTTCGTTCGGATGGACACCGATAAGGGCATCCGCGTCGGTGAATTCCCGGTCGATGAAAAATACGGTTCTGTGTTCGCTGTCATTCAGAAGGCCGAAGGGGGATACCGCTCCGGGCGTAAGGCCGAGGATCGACATCAGATCATCATCGGATGCAAAGGAAAGGCGCCTGGTCCCCTGATCGGACTGAAATTTTTTCAGATCGATCCGTTTTTCTCCCCTGACCGTGATCAGATAATAATTCCGTTTCTTGTCGTCACGGACGAACAGGTTTTTGGCTTCGGCTTCCGGATGCGGCAGGTGAACTTCGCGCATTTCCTCCATATTATAAACAGCCCGGTGTCCGGCATATTCGTAAGGAATCCCCTTTTGCCGGAGAAGCATCAGGATCTCATCTTTATTCATAGTGCTCTCTTTCTGCGGATCAGTTGAGCCTCATCATCAATACCGGATACCGGCTTTCAGTCCTCCGCCTGATCTTCCCGGATGATCTCGGCGGATCCCGGCGAATTTTTCAATACATGATTTTCGAGCAGTTCGAAATCCTCTGCGCGGGCGAACAGATAGGCATTGCCGTATTTTGTAGCAAGCCGGATCTCATTGTGCAGCGGATCCAGGAAGATCTTCTGTACGATGCTGAAGTGATTGATGCCGGACCCTCTTCCCGAAGGCTGAATCTGAACATATTCCTCATTCATTTTATACCAGCGCAGGGAAGGTCCTCCGTCCATCAGGCGGACAAAAAGCGTAATCAGGATACCCGCGGCCAGAAAAATCCCGAATCCGGCCAGACCATACAGGACCGCGCGGGCCCCGCTCCGGCCGATCAGAACACCCGGGACGATCCCGGCACAGGCGAAAATCAGCCAGAATTTTGCCATAAATGCGTATTCTTTCCGGTCATGATACGCATCCAGTTTATATCGCCAGCGGTAAAATCCGTCTTCGCCCATCCGGATCTCGGCCGGGTATTTTTCTTCACTGAAGATCATTCGGTCGAATGGTTCGTTTTTGTTTTCCATATCAGCCTCTCTCTGAAACCGATCAGGCGGAAATCCGCCTGATAAATCATTCTGTTCTGCAGATTAAATGCACTGTTTCAGAAAAAAGTTCCCTTATATTATTTCAGGGATGCATCCGAATACGGCGGATCGTTTGTTGATCCGTTCATTATATAACAGATCTGCCTCCCGCAGCTGCCGGGTACGGCAGCGATTTCAGGATTGGCTGTTACAATTAATTGCGGATCGGCTGTCAGAACCGTGGCCCGGTCCGATGAAAGGAGAAACCATGCGGAAGTTTTATATTCTGATCGTTTTGGGCCTGATATTCTGCAGTGTGTCCTGTTCAAAGAAAGAAACCAGCTCCCCCGCATATCATCTGATCACAGCGGAAGAGGCCGCGTCCATGATGGAAAAAGAGGCTGAATACATCATCGTTGATGTCCGCAGACCGGACGAATATGCTGAAGGCCACATTCCCGGTGCCGTGAACATTCCGAACGAAGAGATCGGAACTGAAAGACCTCCGGAACTGCCCGATACAGACAGGCTTCTTCTGGTCCATTGCCGCACCGGCATCCGTTCCCGGCAGGCTGCGGAAAAGCTGGTATCACTCGGTTATACCCGGGTCTATGATTTCGGCGGGATCCTATCCTGGAAAGGTGAACTGGAGCGGTAGGAAATCTGTGATATGCCTTATGGACGCATTCTTTGCGCAGGGCTGAGGTCTTTGTACACAGTTCCGTGCCCGATCGGGCTGCCGGCAGATTAAATGAAAAGAGCGCCTTTCGGCGCTCTCATTTTATACGATTATTCTTCAGCCTTTTCTTCGGACTGTTTTTCGGATTCGATCTCGGCTGCTGCTTCAGCGGCTGCTTTGGCTGCGGCTTCCGCGCTTTCCTTTTCGTGGTCGACGATCTCCGGATTTTCACCCTTTGCGATGGACATCATCCGGCCGAAAACTTCGCCAAGATAGCTTTCATTCAGCGCATTTTCCTGAATGTTATTGATCATTTCCTGACGCTGTTTCTTGTTCTTGACCTGGTCAAGCTGCGGCTTCATGTAGTCCATCATTTCCTTGGCCTTGGCCTGGAATTTTTCGAAGTTCAGATCGATCTTTTCCAGTTTGGCGAATTCGCTCAGGACCAGCTTGCGCTTCAGCTGTTCTTCTGCGACGGGTTTGATCTCGTCTTCAACGAACTTTTCTTCGTCGGTCTTCTTCATCTTCAGCCATGCGTCAAAACCGACACCGCGCTGTTTCAGGTTTTCTTTGAGTTCGCTCAGGCGTTCATCGATCTCGTTCTTCAGTTCGGAAGCGGAATACTCGACCTTCGCACCGTCGGTGATCTTCTTGACAACGGCTTCGATGTATTTGTTCTCTTCGGAGCGTTTCTTGCTTTCGCTCAGGTTCTTCTTCAGTTCATCGAGGAGGTCGGCAAAAGTTTCCTTGCCGAAATTCTTCGCGAATTCATCGTCGCTTTCGGGCAGGACCATTTTCTTGACGCTCTGGATCGTCGTGGTATAAGTGGCGGTCTTCCCCTTCAGGCTTTCCATCACGGTGTTTTCCGGATAGGTATATTCAGAGGTGACAACATCGCCTTCTTTGTGGCCGATCAGGCACTGTGTGAATTTCGGATAAGGCCAGGAACTGCCTTCATCGTCATCGGATCCGACAAGGAACTGATAGGGCATTTCTTTTACCAGTTCGGTCGTGCCGCCTTCTTCCATCGGCTGGTCGAGCTCACCCTTGATCATAACGTAGACCATTTCGCCGTCTTCGATCTCGCCTTCGGCGGGTTCCTGTTCGGCATAGGGCTCTTTCAGGCTTTTGAGCGCGTCTTCGACTTCCTTATCGGTCAGTTCTTCTTCAGTGTAGTCTTCGCGAACATCGCGGTAATCGCCGAGTTCAACGGTGGCTTTCAGCGGGACGATCAGGGAGAATTTCGGGTTGATGATATCTTCGATGTTGTCCAGTCGGCCCATGGCACCGGGTTCGACTTCGGCTTCGTTCAGGATGGCAGCGTATTTCTCTTCAAGGAACATATCGAAAGCTTCCTGCGCGATCGCGAGTTCGCCGAACATGTTGCGGATCACACTCGCGGGAGCTTTGCCGGGGCGGAAACCGGGGATCTTCTGAGAACCGGCGATCTTCCGGGCGGCTTTGTTCATATAAGGCGCAAATTCCTCTTTGTCAAGGGTGACATCGAGTTTTACTTCATGGTTTTCAAGGTTTTGCTTTTCGATTTTCAAGGTTGGTTCCTCATTTATTAGTTGTGTTTTCCGGGCGGTTCCGGAACTGTCAGTAGGGAAGGAGGGGCTCGAACCCTCACGCCTTTAGGCACATGATCCTAAGTCATGCCTGTCTGCCAGTTCCAGCACTCCCCCAATCCAAGTACGCCTACTGAGACTCGAACTCAGGCTCTTACCTCCGGAGGGTAATGTGATATCCACTTCACTATAGGCGCATACAATCTGATATTTTACCACGGTTTATTTTGGGTTTATGACAAATCCAAAAATTCATGCATTTTTGATCAGAATTTTTTATTACACCCGACAGCAGCTAGATACGCTACACATAAGCACAGACGCATAAACATGATCAAATTTAGTAAGGGGTATAATTATAAACAGATATCTTTTGCCGAAATATTTTCGGAAATCGCGAAGAACAAGCCAAAAGAAACTGTTGTAAAATTCAGCTCTGTCTATGAAAGTAATACCTAAATGATTTTCGGAATTGATTTCAATCTCATTAACAAATATGGCATTTTTTCTGATGAAGGCCTTATTGGAATCCGGGATGATGCTCCGGAGAATGCAAAGGAAGAATACCAAAAGCTAATAGAAATTATGAAAAGAGAAATAGCGGCTTGCGGACATATTTAGCTAAGAATTTGCTGAAAGGAGGAAACAGCAATGATTACCTATATTGATGCCTGTCAGAAAGCGTTCAGCAGAAAAAGGGAGTATGCGGAACACGGTATAAAAGCTAAAATCGTTCGCGCATTGGATTGTGGGGACTTTTACACCTTTCAGATCGGCTGTTTCGATAATACAGGAAAGCAATATTATCCCATGGGCGGGAAGCATGAATACGACATCCGCAAATCAGACGGGGATCTTATTGATTATCCGCCATATTTTCCGGACACAGACTATGGAGACATAATAGACAATGCTAAAGAACTGGACATTCCGTATGAGTACAGGGAATAACAAAGGCCCAGAACTATCGCAGCAGTTTTCTTTTGAAATTCATCAGATTTGAAATAAAGGGAGCACTCCGCATTTAGACAACAAATACGAAGTATGTTGGTATGTTTGAGGGGAATGTAAAATGGTCACGCTGAATGAAGCCTGTAAAATTGCATTTGAGAAACGCGAAAAGCTTAACGCCGTTTACGAAATCGGCGTTGATCAGGCTTATGACAGAATTACATATTGGACGATCGGATTTGATTATGTCGATTTAGATTCATACGACCAGCCCTTTGCATTGCAGTTATCAGGACGCACATTATGCTTCTGTATTGATAAAGAAACCGGTAATGAAATCGAGGGAGAAGAATTTGGATGGGACGAGATTCCCCCGGGAGGTCCCGTCCCTGTTCCAGATGAATATTACCGTGTTCCCTGGTATGAATGCAGTGTGTAATATCCGGAACTTTAAATAAACGATGCCAACCTAACATAATCATTCAAAAGCTGAAATATTAATCAAATAGAATTATAAATCCAGCCTGATATATGTCTGCTTTGTGATCAGATGATAATTTATGCCAAATTAACTATTATGGAGTCTATAAAACAATGATGATTTATTCGCCCTATTGGGAAGATATTGAACCGTATATTTATATTGACGATCATGGATATCAGCAATTATCCGAGAATGCTCCTAAAGAAATCGAAGAAAAGTTTTGGAAATATCAGGCTGATGATGCTGATGGGATGTCTATCACCTGGGTGAAAGAAAACATACCCCCTGAATACCGCTATATTATTGAGAATCGGAAAAAATTTAACTGATAATACGAAAACAACATTCCGATAATCTTCAGATGCCTGTCGGATCTAACGAAAGATTAATGGTATTATTTACCTGAACAGTACATTTTGAAAGGAAGAATATTATGAACAATCGCCAGGGTCAGTTTTTCGCATCAGAAGAATATGATGGGTATCTTATACCTCAATCTGACCCTAACATTCCAGATGAGGAGAAAAAACGGATAATATCCGAAGCTGAAGCTGAACTCAAGGATCTTATTGCAAAAATAATAAAGGCACAAACAGAGAAGTGATAATTTTTATAAGGCATAGGCGAAATAAAGCGGATCGATCCGCAGCATATGCACCAGACAGCGATTCAGCACAAGTCGCTATTGATGCCTGGCCAACATGGAAACTGACCATACGCTAATCTAATCAACCATAAATTCAATGGGATTCAATTATAATTATTACGTGGAGATTGAGATCGCTGAACAAATTTCAGACAGAAGCTTTGACAACACAAGCGAATTATTATGAAAATGTGTCGCTGATTATATGACTAATAAAGAGAATTCATATGCGCATTCTAAAATGCTCTGGCACCTGATAAAGGAATAATCATGTTTTTCTTTCCCAAATCAAAAATCATACGACCTTACGTTATAAGAGATGAATATCATAATATAATCGGAATTCGTGACGACGCTCCGGAAGAAGCCAAAGAAGCATATAAAGAATACAAAGAAATAATGGATCGAGCAAAAAAAGACGGCTGTAAACTCTAATGACCCCCACCCCGGTAAATTAACGCCGGGGTTTCTTTTTGAAATCCATGTTATAACAGATACAGCAGAGCGATCCGCAGATCAACCCAAGAGCTGAAAAAGCAGGTTGAGGAGTAAATCCTTGACGTGGCTTTTTTTGTTACGTTAGCCGGTGCCGGGCGTATGCGGCAGAATCTGATGGGGACGCGATCCCGAAAACAAGCATAGAAGAGAAAAAAATGAAACGCGAATTTTTGAAGACCCTCGGAATTGCCGGACAACCTGATCGACAAGGTCATGGCCGGGTACGGGAAGTATCTTCGGGGCAGATATGGACAACCCGAAGAGGACGCCGCGGTTTGGTGATAAATATAAAATGAGCCGGC
>CADBKS010000059.1 GCA_902795255.1 uncultured Chloroflexota bacterium | reverse complement strand
ATCTGAAAGCCTGTTTTCCGGATATCATGATCGGCGGGCCGGCGAACGCGGGCAATACCGGCAAGGCCGTAGAATTTATCAGGGATATCGCGAAGCGGGAGGCGCCGCTGGATTTCCTGTCCTTCCACAAGTATACCTGCCGGATCGAGGTTTTCCGCAGTATGTTTGAGATCATAGAGAAGGAACTCCGGGAGAACGGCTTTTCGCGTACGGAGATCCACCTCAATGAATGGAATTACATGGAGGACTGGGGGAAACCGGCCGCATCCGTCCGCCGTATTCCGACAGACCGCGGGGCAGCTTTCTGCGCCGCCGCGCTCGTCACGTTTCAGAAGATGGGGCTTGACGTCGGGAATTACTTCAGTGCGGAAGCCTCGTCGGAATTCTGCGGACTGTTCGAGAAGACAGACCGCAATCCGAGGCGGTGCCACGCTGACGTTCCGGTCGGCGGTATGGGCCCGATGCAGCAGCTGCGCGCCCGGAAGCCATACTATGCATTTCTGGGTTTCGGAGACCTGTACCGCATGGGGACGGAAACGGAAAGCGTAAGCAGCGTCCCGCATGTATACGCGCTTGCCGCGTCCGACGGGAAAAGGTACGGCGCCATGCTGGCGACATACCAGTATGAGATCTGGGAGGGGAGATTTCCGGAACAGGCAGTCTGTGAGGAGAGCGAGGTGAAGCTGTCCGGCCTGCCGTCCGGCGGTTCCGTGATCGGATTTCCGGACCGCTGCATGACAAATGTCATATCAAATAGAATAAAAGTACTATATTTCTTGACAATTAGAAATTTAATACTACAATAGAAGAAGATCGAAGAAAGGAGGGGAAAACGATGGAAGGCATGAACATGCAGGTTCTGGATATGATCGATCAGATGATGTTCCGGAAATTCCGTATGGATAACAAGGGTCCTGAACCCGAAGCGGACAGTCTGGGGTTTCCGTTTGAACCGCTGAACGCCTACAGCGATGAACCCCTCGGCTTTCTCGAAACTACCATGCGGCTGCAGACGGAAGCTTCCGTGCTTTTCAGCCGGAGCCGCAAACTCAACCACCTTTCGCCGCTTTACGCAAAGGCGGCTCTGCGGCTGGAACGGATGATCCGGGCCCTGGGCAGCTGCTGCGTTACCAAAGCGGTGCTGGAGCAGGAAGGCAAGGCCTTTCCGATGATCGAAGACGTGACGGTCGGCTGGCTGCGGCAGATGGCTGCATTCAGCTTCCGCAAATGCTATGCCGCATTTATGGACGCGCATGAAGCCGGAGCGTACAATACGGCCGCTTCGGACCTTTCGCTGCGTTTTTCCCTGCTGGACAAACGGCTGCAGGCGACCGAAGAAAAGATCGAAAAGATCCGTGCCGGGAAGGTCCGTGTGGCTCTTTCCGAACCGGCCCGTAATTCCGCGGAAGGGGCGGAAGAAGACGGCGAAAGAGGAACCGGTGCCGAAGGTGCCGCGGACGTTCCTGCGTTCCGGGAAAAGGCAGCTGCCTGTCCGGTGGACAAAGGCGCGCTGCGCGAACTGACGGAAGACTGCACGGGACCTGTTCCGGCAGAGGACCATGCTTCGGAGGGGGCCGAAGTGCCCGTTCCCGACAGTATGCCCGCAGGACCCGCAGCGGATCCCGGACCTCAGTCCGGTGATGATGAGGATGAATTTACCGGAGCGGAAAATGCATTTATGAGTGCTGAAAATGAAATCAGGGAGCTGGCCGATTATTTCAGCAGCGGGATCGAAAACGTCCCGGACTGGCTGATCCGCAGTGTTGTCGGAAGCCGGCAGCTTAGCGGGACAGGCCCGCCGGGTTCATGATCCTGCTCCGAAAAAAATCGGGCAAAGCTCTTACCTTGCGGAGCAGGTGCTGAACGGCAGGTAAGGCCCGGCTCAAAATGATGTTTCAACCAATTTATATATGATCAACAGGGGTTTTCGTATGAAGCAGCCGAAATCGGATGGTTTCGGCCTGCTTCCGTTTGCATTTACGTGAGGGGGCGTGTACTTTTCTGAGATGTACTGTTTGTAATGAACTGTTTCCGACCTGTGATATAATAATTTCGGTTAATTTTGACCTTACCTGTTTATATTTTTAATGCGGAGGCATTTATGACAAAAACACTTGCAATTTTGACCGGCGGTGGTGACGTTCCCGGATTGAATGTCGCGATGAAAGCCGTTATCGTTAACGCGCTTGAAGCTGGTTATCGGGTTCTGGGTATCCGCCGCGGCTGGGGCGGTCTGCTGAACTACAATCCGGAAGATCCGGCAACCAAAGAAGAATACATCCGTGAACTCTGCTACAACGACGTTCGCAAGATCGATCGTACCGGCGGTACCTTCCTTCATTCCTCCCGGACCAATCCGCAGAATGTCAAGGAAAACACCATTCCGGAATTTCTGAAGGGTTCTCCTCTGGGTGTGAAGAAAGATGAAACGACCTGGGATTTCACTCCGCATGTCCTTCGCAACCTTGAAGACCTGGGTATCGACTATATGGTCACCGTCGGCGGTGACGATACCCTGAGCTATACCGTCCGCCTGCACAATGAAGGCGTCCCGGTGGTCGCGATCCCGAAGACCATGGACAACGACGTTTTCGGCACCGATTACTGCATCGGCTTCTCCACCGCGATGACCCGCTCCGTTGAAGTGATCACCAACATGCGCACCTCCCTGGGTTCCCATGAACGTATCGGTATCATTGAACTGTTCGGCCGCAACTCCGGTGAAACCAGCCTGATCGCGTCCTATCTGGCCTCCACCGATCGTGCCGTGATCCCTGAAGTCCACTTCAATATTGACAAACTTTCCGAATTCCTGCTCGCTGACAAGAAGAACAACCCGTCCCACTATTCTGTGCTGACCGTCTCCGAAGGCGCCATCATGGAAGGCGGCGATGTGCATGAGACTGGCGAAATGGATGCCTACGGCCACCGCAAGCTCGGCGGTATTGGTATGGTCGTCGCTGAAGCGGTCAAGAAGCGCACCGGCTCCAATGTGATGTACCAGCAGGTTGGCTATATGATGCGCTCCGGCGCTCCGGACTCCCTGGACCGCATGGTCGCGAGCTCCTTCGGCAACCTTGCCTGGCAGCTGGTCGAACGCGGCGACACCGGCCGTATGGTCGGTCTGCACGGCGGTAAATATACCACCGTCCCGGTGACCATGGTCCTGGCCGGCAAGAAGATCGTTGATATTGCAGCTTACTATGACATTGAGAAATACCGCCCGAAGATCAAGGACTTCATGGGCGTCCCGATGTTCCTGAGCTGATCAAAACAAAAGTTTTACAAGGAGTAAACAAATGATCGTTACTACTACTGAACTGTTCAAAGCTGCTTACGGCAAATACGCCATCGGCGCTTATAACATCAACAATGCCGAACAGATCATCGGTCTGTTCCAGGGTAATATGCAGAGCAAGGCTCCGTTTATTATCCAGATCTCCAAGGGTGCCCGCAAATACACCAGCACCATCATGCTCGAAGGCCTGATCCGCAGTGCTGACCAGATGTTCCCGGAAGCGATCTTCGCTGTCCATCTTGACCACGGCGATGAAGAAACCTGCTACGACTGCATCAACAGCGGTTTCTATTCCTCCGTCATGATCGATGCTTCCTCCAAGCCGTTCGATGAGAACGTTGCGATCACCAAGCGTGTCGTTGAAGCTGCCCATGCGAAGGGTCTCGTTGTGGAAGCTGAACTCGGCCAGCTCGGCGGCGTGGAAGAACACGTTGTCGTCTCCGAAGCCAACGCGAAACTGACCGATCCGGATTCCGTGAAGGAATTCGTTGAAAAGACCGGCGTCGATTCCCTCGCCGTCGCGATCGGTACCTCCCACGGTGCGTTCAAATTCTCCGGCACCCAGAGCCTGCACTTCGACGTTCTCTCCGAGATCCAGAAGCGCGTTCCGGGCTTCCCGCTCGTGATGCACGGTTCCTCCTCCGTTCCGCAGGAAGAAGTCGCTCGCATCAACGCTGCCGGCGGCAACCTTGCCGGTGCCCGCGGTGTGGATGACAACCAGTTCAAGCGCGCTGCTCAACTTGGCGTCACCAAGATCAACATCGACACCGACGGCCGTCTGGTCTGGACCCGCGTCCACCGCGAATACTTCCGCGATCATCCGGAAGCCTTCGACTTCCGCCCGATCGGCAAGATCTTCATGTCCGAGTATGCCAACTTCATCGCTGCGAAGAACGAAAAACTCGGCAGCGCCGGCCAGCTCGACGAAGTCCGCAAACTCATCCAGGCGTAACGCTCAGTTTACCGAACCTGAAACTGCCCTCTCCGGAGGGCAGTTTTTTCTTGTATTACAGAAAAACCACCGGCAATGCAGATGAAACCGAAGAGCTTTAGCTAAAAATAGCCGCAGCTCAGCAAGTTGGTTCATGTAAATGCCATGTTGGTAAAACAAATTTGCCGACGCTGACCCATTAATGGGGGTACCGGGGCCGGCGGGTGAGCGAAGCCCGATCGGCCCCGGCTAAATAAACCGGGCGCGGCAAGCAGCCTATGCAAACACACGAATAACCGGGCCGCGCCTTGCGAAGCATTCACTTCCGATTGCCATGAGCACTGCACATATGAACGCAGCATGTACAGGCACCGGTGCCTTACAGGCGCAAATCAAAATCCCCGCTTTGCCGGCAGTTCTATTGTCAGGACGGGCGATCGCCTGCCATGAACACATCAAAGAGCGTTTCTGCAGGAGAAAAATCACTGAATCGGTCCTGCTTTCTTCCTTTGCGGGGAATCCTGAATTATAATGCCACCATATTTGTTTTCCCTGAAAGAGCGGGATCAGTTAAACTGCAGCGGAAGATGAGGCATGGCCTATGACAGATATCATGAAAACCTTCGGGAGCAGGGTCTTCAACGACAATGTGATGCGTGAAAGACTTTCTGAGCAAACCTATAAAGAATTAAACAAGACGATCCGGAACGGAGAGTACCTGAACAACGATATAGCCGAAGAGGTAGCGAACGCCATGAAGGAATGGGCGATCGAAAACGGCGCGACCCATTTCACGCACTGGTTCCATCCGCTGAGCGGCGCGACCGCCGAAAAGCACGAGAGCTTCGTCTCCTATGCCGGAAGCGGCAATATCATCCTGGAGTTTTCCCCGGAAAATCTGGTCAAAGGGGAAGCGGATGCTTCTTCTTTCCCCTCCGGCGGGCTGCGGGATACCTTTGAAGCCAGAGGCTATACCGCCTGGGACCCGACCTCTTACGCTTTTATCAAGGATAACATCCTCTGCATTCCCACTGTTTTCTGCTCTTACAGCGGGGAAGCGCTGGACCATAAGACGCCGCTGCTGCGCTCCATGGAAGCGATCAACCTGCAGGCAATGCGGATCCTGCGCCTGTTTGGAAACAATGCCGTGGACCATGTGAAGACGACCGTTGGTGCTGAGCAGGAATATTTTCTGGTGGATAAAGAGCTTTTTGACCGCCGGGAGGACCTGATCTTTACCGGAAGGACGCTGCTGGGCGCGATGCCGCCGAAGGGTCAGGAAATGAACGACCATTATTACGGCTCCATCAAGATGCGGGTCTCCGAGTACATGCAGGATCTGAACGAGGAACTGTGGGCGCTTGGGATCCAGGCGAAGACGGAACATAACGAGGTCGCCCCTTCCCAGCATGAGCTCGCGAACAATTATCTGACGACGAACGTCTCCGTGGATCAGAACAACCTGACCATGGAGATCATGAAAAAGACTGCCAAGAAACACGGGCTGGAGTGCCTGCTGCACGAAAAACCTTTCGCGGGCGTCAACGGCAGCGGGAAACATAACAACTGGTCCATCAAGACGGATACAGGGCTGAACCTTTTCGATCCGGGCGAGACGCCGCGGGAAAATGCGCAGTTCCTGATCTTCCTGACCGCGGTCATCAAAGCGGTCGATGAATATCAGGACCTGGTCCGCATCTCGATCTCCAGCGCGGAAAACGATCACCGTCTGGGCGGGAATGAGGCCCCGCCGGCGATCGTTTCGATCTTCCTCGGTGATGAACTGACGGAGATCCTGGAAAGCTTTGAAAAAGACTCGGTCTACGTGAACCGAAAACAGGATCCTATGCTCATCGGGGTCCATACGATCCCGGCATTTCCGAAGGACAATACGGACCGCAACCGGACTTCTCCCTTCGCATTTACCGGAAATAAATTTGAGTTTCGGATGCCCGGAGCCAGCGCGTCCATTTCCACCCCGAACACGATCCTGAACACGGTCGTGGCGGAAGAACTGAAACAGTTCGCCGACCGGCTGGAAAGGGCGGAGGATCTGAACATGGCGGTCCATGACCTGATCCGGGAGACCTTCCGGGACCATAAGCGGATCATCTTCAACGGCAACGGCTATGATGAAGCCTGGATCCGGGAAGCCGAACGGCGCGGGCTCTGCAACTATGCCTCGACCCCGGAGGCTTTTGCCCATTACCTGGATGAAAAAAATATCCGTGTGTTTACGGAAAATGACATCATGACCGAAGCGGAGATCCGCTCCCGTTATGAGATCTATCTCGAAAAATATACCAAATCCGTAAAAATTGAGGCGCGGACGCTGCTGGATATGCTGAAAAAGGACATCCTTCCCGCAAGCGTGGCTTTTGAACAGGCGCTGGCCGGGGCGATCCTCACGGAGCGCTCTTTCGGTATGGCGGACGATGAGTCCTACGAAATGAAATGCCTGATGACCGTGAAAGGCCTCAAAAATGAGATCACCGCGGACGTGGAAAGCCTTGAAAAAGTTCTCAGCGCCGTACCCGGCGGCGATCCGCTGAAAACGGCTTTTTACTTCCATGATGAGGTCATCCCGCTCATGGAGCTGATCCGCTCCAATACGGATGAGCTGGAACTGATCACGGACCGCAAACTGTGGCCGATGCCGACCTATAAGGAACTTCTTTTCGGCGTGGATTAAAACAGGGACTCCGGCAGGTGTGCCGCCGGCGGAACGGGAAGTGAAACAAGTGGCTGATTACAGGACGGAATGGAAATATATCTGCACGGACGGGCAGCTGGAGCTGCTGCAGTCACGGCTCGGCGGGCTGCTGCCTTACGACAGCCATTCCGCCGCGGACGGGACTTATCCGGTCAGCAGCCTTTATTTTGATGACTTCACTGACAGCTGCGCTGCATCCAATGAGGCCGGGGACGGGCTGCGGTTCAAATACCGGATCCGCCATTACGGACAGAGAGCCTCTGGGCTGCACCTGGAACGCAAGGAAAAACGGTACGGACTGGGCGGCAAGGTTTCCTGCCCGGTCACGCGGGGTGAGTATGACGCGCTCCTTTCGGGGAATGTATCTGAGATGTTCTGGAGCACGGAGAAACCCCTGCTGCGGGAATTCTGCGCGCAGATCATGACGCGCTGTTTTTCGCCGAAGGTGATCATTGACTACGAGCGGACCGCTTTCGCGGAACCGGCGGCCCATATCCGGATCACGCTGGACCGCTGTATTTCCGCCGGATACGATGTTCCGGCTTTTCTGGAGGGAGACTATCTGCGTTTCCCGCTGCAGTGTGAGCACCAGAACGTGCTGGAGGTCAAATTTGATACCATACTTCCGGGATGGATCCGGAAGATGATCGAAAGCCTGCACGTTCAGCAGACTGCTTTTTCAAAATATTATCTGGGAAGAAAACAACTGGAGGACGTTCTGAGATGAGTATGATTCAGAATATAATTGACCGGATCGCTGCCAATTACAGCAATGACGCTGTCAGCACGGGGGTGATCTTATCCGTTCTGCTGATGGTGCTGGTGATCTCCGTGTATGAGTTTATGGTTTACAGACTCGTCTCTCACCGGTCCTTTTACAACAAGGCTTTCAACATTTCGATCGTTGTCCTTCCTTTCTTTATCTCGACCATCATCCTCTGTCTGCAGTCCAATCTGGTGATCACGCTCGGAACGATCGGGGCGCTGGCGATCATCCGTTACCGGACGGCGGTGAAGGATCCGGTGGATATGCTTTATATCCTCTGGTCGATCCATACCGGGATCGTCTGCGGCTGCCGGCTTTATGAGGTCGCGGTCCTGACGTCGCTCTTCGTAACGGTCGTTCTGCTGATCCTTGAGCATCTCCATTTCGGCCGCCGGCCTTATATCCTCGTGCTGCATTCGGATAAAGGCGCTGAGGATGAGATCACGGCGCTGCTGAAGTCATGCGGGGGAAAGTTCCGTATCAAGAGCCGCAACTATACCGGCAGCGGGATCGATTACGCTGTGGAGCTTAGCGTTTCCGATCCGAAAGCACTGACCGAAAAGATCGCGGCGCTTGACGCCGTGGAGCGGTTTTCGCTCGTGCAGTACGACGCGGAGGATATTCTCTGATCCGTTTTGCGGTTCCGGGGAATTTCCAAACCATTGATTATTCTGCGGTGGGCCCGGCTTTGGCCGGGTCCCTGTTTTTTACTTCACGCAGTTTGACGATTTGCATCGATTATAAATTGTTATTTTTTCCGGCTGTGTTAAAATAGGGTCACGGGACGGTTTCTGTTTCCCTTTGCTCAAAGCTGAATTTCAGCTGTCATATTTTTATAGGAGATCTGTTTCATGGCTGTTAACCGGTTTGTATTAAATGGCATGTCTTTCCATGGACACGGCGCCATCAATGAAATTCCCGGGATCGTCGCTTCCAAAGGCTTTAAGAAGGCTTTTGTCGCTTCCGATCCGGATCTTGTTAAATTCGGCGTAACCTCAAAAGTTACGGACCTTCTGGAGAAAAACGGGATAGCGTTTGAAGTTTATTCCAATATCAAACCGAATCCCACGATCGAAAATGTTCAGCAGGGTGTAGACGCTTACAAAGCTTCCGGCGCTGATTTTATGATCACCATTGGCGGCGGTTCTTCCATGGATACTGGTAAAGGTATCGGCATTATCGTGAATAATCCGGAGTTCTATGATGTCCGTTCTCTGGAAGGCGTTGCCCCGACGAAACATCGCACGGTCTTCACGATCGCTGTCCCGACCACCGGCGGTACCGGCGCGGAATCCACGATCAACTACGTGATCACCGATGTGGAACGCCGCCGCAAGTTCGTCTGTGTGGACCCCAACGACATCCCGGATGTCGCGGTCGTCGACCCGGACATGATGTCTTCGATGCCCAGGGGGCTGACCGCTTCCACCGGGATGGATGCCCTGACTCATGCGATCGAAGGGTATACGACCAAAGCCGCCTGGACCCTTTCCGACTGCCTGGACCTGGAAGCGATCAAGCTGATTGCGAAGAACCTGAGGGCTGCAGTGCAGAATGATCCTGACGGACGCGAAGGTATGGCCCTTGCACAGTATGTCACGGCGATGGCCTATTCCAATGTCGGTCTGGGCATTGCTCATTCCATGGCCCATACCCTGGGCGCCGTCTATGACACGCCGCACGGTGTGGCATGCGCAATGATGCTGCCGATCGTGATGGAATTCAACCAGGAATACACCGGTGATAAATTCAGGGCGATCGCTGAAGCTTTCGGTGTGGATACCACCGGCATGGATCAGGCTGCCTACCGCAAAGCCGCAATCGATGCGGTCCGGCAGCTGTCCGTGGATGTCGGCATCCCGACCAAACTCGAAAAGCTGAAGGAATCCGACCTGCCGTTCCTGTGTGAGTCCGCAGCCGCTGATGCCTGTGCTCCGGGAAATCCGCGCGAGGCTTCCCTTGCAGATTTTGAGGAAATGTTCCGCAAACTGATGTAAGTGCGAATATAATATAGAAATCGTTTTGAAAAATAACGGGGCTGCAGAAGCAGCCCCGTTGTATGCATTCAAAGACTCGGAAGGACTTTATGGCAGCAAACACTGACCCGCGGCTTCAAAACCGGATCATCTACTCAGTTTATGTGCGTGCGCACACTCCGGAAGGTACATTCAATGCCGTTATTCCCGACCTGGACCGTATCCGCGCTCTGGGAACCGACATCATCTGGTTCATGCCCATTCATCCGATCGGCGTGAAAGGCAAAAAGGGCAGCCTGGGCTGTCCTTACGCCAACCGGGATTACCGGACCGTGAATCCGGAATACGGCACGATGGAGGAATTCCGGAAACTGTGCGAAGCGATCCATCAGCGCGGGATGAAGGTGATGATCGATGTGGTTTACAACCATACTTCGCCGGACTCCGTGCTCTGGGAAACGCATCCGGAGTTTTTCTATAAACGGCCGGACGGAACTCCCGGCAATCATGTCGGGGAGTGGACGGACGTGATCGATCTGGATTATACGGTTCCGGAACTCTGGGATTATCAGATCGAATCCCTGACGCGCTGGGCCGGGATCGTCGACGGGTACCGCTGTGATGTGGCTTCGTTCGTTCCGGTCGAATTCTGGAAAAAGGCCCGGCAGGCCGTGGAAGCGGTCCACCCCGGCTTTATCTGGCTGGCGGAAACGGTCCATCGGGATTTTGGGGCTTACTGCCGTTCACAGGGCATGTACTGTGCGCGCGATCCGCAGGTGTTTGAGGCTTTTGACCTTGAATACGAGTACGATATCCGCCTGGTCTTCGATAAATATCTGCGAGGGGAAACGGTCCTTTCACAGTGGACGGACCTGCTGGAATTTCAGGAAGCGGTCTATCCGGAAAATTATAATAAGATGCGTTTTCTGGAAAACCATGACCAGCCGCGGATCGCTTCTTTTGTGAAAAACGGGAACGACCTGGTCAATTTTACCGCGATGCTTTATTTCCTGAAGGGGACGACCCTGATCTATGCCGGACAGGAATGGGCGGATTCCCATCTTCCGAGCCTCTTCGAAAAAGAGCCTGTTGACCGTCAGACCGGCTGTGATCTTTCCCCGCTACTCACAAAACTCAGCCGCATCAAGCATGACGCGCTGGATCCGGATGATGCGTTTTTTGCCGCAGCCATGGATGAGGCGGATATTGCCGTGATGACCCGTTTAAACGGCAGGGCGAAAAAGGTCGGGATCTTCAGCCTGCATTCAAAGTCCGCCGATGTGCGGGCCGGGCTCCCTGACGGGGATTATGTAAACCTTGTTGACGGGGCGGCTGTCCGGGTGCAGGACGGAATGCTCCGCTGTGAGGGGAAACCCGTGATCATCAGCCTCCCGCTCTGATAACGGGACCGGACGGAAAGTGCTGCCCAAAGGGGAAATTTATGTTTGATACACACTGCCATCTTGATCTCAGCCAGTTTGACCCGGACCGTGCTGATGTGATCTCCAGAGCGAAGGATGCCGGATTCACCCATTTTATGATCCCCGGGATCGAGCTGTGCACGGTCGGAAAGATCCGGCAGATCGCTGAGGAAGATCCCGCGATCTGGTTCGCCTCCGGGATCCACCCGAACAATGCCGCGGACCTTGCTCCCGGCTGGGATGAACAGGTGATCCGGGATGCGGAACATCCGAAATGCCGTGCGATCGGGGAGATCGGTATGGATTATTACTGGGATGACTGCCCCCCGGAGGTCCAGAAAGCGGTATTTTCCCGACAGCTGGAGATCGCGGACGAACTGAAACTGCCGGTGATCGTTCACTGCAGAGAGGCTTATGAGGATCTGTGGCCCATTCTGTCATCCTGGATCCGGGCGGGGAGCGGCCGCAAAGCGGTCCTCCATGCCTTTGACGGGGACGCGGAGAAAGCGCTGGATGCGGTCTCCCTCGGGGTGATGATCGGCATGGGCGGTCCCTATACCTACCGTAAGAAAAACGAGCGCCGGACCGCCATCATGGAAGCAGTCCCGCTGATTTCGATCCTGCTGGAGACGGACTGCCCGTATCTGAGCCCGATCCCGCATCGGGGGGAGCGCAATGAACCCGCATACGCGAAGCTGACGCTGGAAAAGATCGCGGAGGTCAAGGGGGTCCCGTTCGAAACGGCGGACGCACAAACAACACAGAACGCCCTGGATTTCTTCAGGATCTGAGTTTTCATCGGACTGATAAAACCGGACCCGGCAGCTGACGCTGTTTGGGGTGTCTTATCGGGAGCTGTGGGTATACAAATGAAAATGTCGGCCCTTACACAATAACCGGGGGTGCCGGGGCCGACGGGTGGCCGCAGGCCAGCCCGATCGGCCCCGGCTAAACAAACCGGGCGCGGCAAGGCACTTATGCAGACACACGAACGACCGGGCCGCGCCCTGCGAAGCACTCCCTCCCGATTGCAGGGTACATATCAGAGTGAGATCTTATTTCAATAATATCCCGGATCATCTGAGAATAAAAAAACTGCCGGACGGCAGTTTTTTTATTCTCTTTGGAGTCTGTATGCTTATTTGACCTTGACGATCTTCATTTTGATCGTTCCGCCCGGAGTTTCGACCGTGACAGTCTCCCCCTGCTTATGCTTGTGGATCGCGGCACCGATCGGTGACAGGAAGGAAATGCGGTTGTTCATCGGGTCAGCTTCGTGTGTGCCGACGATGGTGTATTCTTCCTCTTCATCTTCGCCGACTTCGAGCAGCGTGACGACGGAACCGATGTTCACAACGCCCTTTTCACGGTCCATTTCATCAATGAGTTTGACATTGGAGAGGAGTGACTCCAGTTCCAGAATGCGGCCTTCCATGAAGCCCTGATCTTCTTTGGCGGAGGAGTAGTCCGCGTTTTCGGAAATATCACCCTGTTCGATCGCGTGGCGGAGCCGTGCGGCGATTTCGGGGCGCTTCACGTTCTTCAGTTCTTCGAGTTCGTCCTGAAGCTTCTGTTTGCCTTCTGCTGTCAAATATGTTACTTTATCTGCCATGTTTCACCTCTTATTGTACTTGCGGGGTGCGGTGCACCTTCCGCAGCAAATGTGCTGTTTCTTACGTCCCTGTTACGGCAGGACATCCGGATCGAACAGCTTTTTATACTGTTCCGTGGCATAACGGTCCGTCATGCCCGCGATATAATCGCAGATCGCCACTTCCAGTCCCTTTTCTTCGATTGCATCCTGGATGTGGGTCGGCATCAGCTTCGGGTTGCTCATGAAAGTGTCGAACAGCCGTGAGAGGATCATCTCTGCCTTGGCGCTCATGCGCATCACCCGGTAATGCCGGTACATATTGTTGTACAGGAAGTCTTTCAGCTGGCGGTTCATCCCGACCATCACTTCGCTGTTCGAAACTATATTATAAGGCATATGGACCAGATCACTGACAGATTCTATGCGGTTTTTCTGAATGAGCTGCTCAGTGTGTTCCACGATGTCATCGACCTCCAGCCCTGTCAGCACGGTGATGAAGCGGTGGCGGTCCAGGTCGCTCAGTTCGGTTCCCGCAAAATGCAGCGTATCCGCGATCAGACGCCAGATATCCAGCCGTGAGACCATATCCAGTGTCAGCAGGCCGGAACGCAGTCCGTCATCCAGGTCATGGGCGGAATAAGCGGTCTCATCGGCCATGTTGGCGATCTGCGCTTCCAGGGAACCGCGCAGGTTGGGGTTGAAATCCATATCGCCCATGGTGTCATATTCAGTCTCGTGTTTCGCGATCCCTTCAAGGGTCTCGTAACTCAGGTTCAGTCCGTTGAACCCCGAATAGCGCCTTTCCAGTTTGGTGACGATGCGGAGCGTCTGGCGGTTGTGGTTGAAGGAGCCGTGGTTGACCATCTTTTTAGCAAGAACAGCTTCGCCGGAGTGACCGAAGGGGGGATGCCCCATGTCATGCGCCAGGCAGATCGCTTCCGCAAGGTCTTCATTTCCGCCCAGAGCCCGGGCGAGCGTACGGCCGATCTGTGCGACTTCCAGTGTATGGGTCAGCCGGGTGCGGTAATAGTCGCCTTCGTCATTGACGAACACCTGGGTCTTGTATTCGAGGCGGCGGAAGGATGTGGTGTGCAGAATGCGGTCCTTGTCCCGCTGGTAGCAGCCGCGGTAGCTGTGTTCCTCTTCCGGATAGAGCCGTCCGCGTGTGTCTTTGGAATGGGTGCCGTAAGGGGCGATAATGACCTCTTCTTTCCGAAGCAGGTTCGCAGAAGACGCGTAGTTCATAAATCCTCCACTGAAAAATCTGAACCGATATACAAATGATAACACCGGATGGGGAAAGATCGCACAGAAAGCGCCGCATTGCGTGATAAATAAAGGCGAATACGCTGAAAACCGGTCCGATCCCGATGGCCCCTGCTGTTTTTTCCATAAAATGCGGAGGATAAGGTGATATTTGTCATTATCGGTTTTGCGAAAAAGCATATATAATAAAGAGGATTTTT
>CADBKS010000058.1:2292-26398 GCA_902795255.1 uncultured Chloroflexota bacterium | reverse complement strand
TGCGGTTATGGTTCTGACGCTTGGCGGATGCGGACTCTGGGATGTGATTCCGACGAAATCTCCTACGGATGTCACAGAAAGCCAGACTGAAACGAAGGAGGACCGTACCACAAAAGCGGAAACGGAAACCTCTGCCAAGCCGTCTTCTGAGGAAACACAGGATGAGACGCATGAACATGCGATGGTGGGCGTTCAGAACTCCGGTTTTTACAGCATGGGCGGCACCTGTGCACAGCTTGGTGAATATACCTATTTTGTTGTGGAAGGACTGAATAATGACTGTCAGGAGAATGGCCTTGCTGACTCGGCGGATATCTACCGGATCAAAAATGAGCTGAACGCAGAACCGGAGCCGGTCTGGTCTGCCCCTTCCCCGGTCTTCGCGGGTACAAGTCAGGACCGTGTGTTTTATCTTGCCGGAGGATCCGGCGGACTCTGGTTTATCGATCTGTATGATGAAAGCAGTGACTTCGTCTGCCTTTCCCTGCTGGATCCCGAAACGCTGGAAGCGGCCAAAAAGCTCGTGAAGGTGGACTACGAAGTCCTGCCTTATGTTTCCTCTCCGGAGGAGGCCGCGAAGCCGGGCGCTCCGCTGGTATTTGAAACCGAAAAAAACAATATTCAGGCACATAAACATGTTGCACGCGGAGATGCCGAAGGGGCGATCGCCCGTTCCGAATATGTGCTGCACCGCCATTTCCGGACACCGTGGACGGAACATGCCTTTCTGGAACCGGAGTGCTGCTTTGCCTATCCGCTGGAAAACGGCGGGGTCCGGCTGATCACGACCGACCAGAGTTCCCATACCACGCTGCACGAATGCGCGGAGATGCTGGGCGTTCCGCATGAACTGTGCGAAGTCCAGAACGCGCTGGTCGGCGGCGGTTTCGGCGGCAAGGAGGATATGACCGTTCAGCATCATGCTGCGCTGATCGCGTATCTGGCCAGGGTCCCGGTCAAAGTGAAGCTCACCCGGGCCGAATCGATCCTCGTCCACCCCAAACGCCATACCTTCGATATGGATTTCACTATCGGCTGTAATGCGGACGGGATCATTCAGGGGGTGAAGGCAAAGGTCGTTTCCGATACAGGCGCTTTTGCTTCTCTCGGCGGGCCGGTGCTGGAGCGTGCCTGCACGCATGCGGCGGGACCCTATGCTTATGAAAATTTTGAGATCGAGGGCACGGCCTATTACACGAATAACCCGCCGGCCGGTGCGTTCCGCGGGTTCGGGGTGACGCAGACCTGTTTTGCCATCGAGAGCCTGCTGAATGAAATGGCCGGAAAGATCGGCATCAGTCCCTGGGAGATCCGTTACCGCAACGCGATCCGTCCGCACGGGGTGCTGCCGAACGGGCAGATCGTGGATGACTCCACCGGCCTGGTGGAGACACTGGAGGCGGTCAAACCGATGTATGACGCGGCTGTGGCAGCCGGAGAACCGGTCGGTCTGGCCTGTGCGCTGAAGAATGCCGGTGTGGGCGTCGGGATCCCGGACTGGGGACGCTGCAAACTGATCGTGGAAGCGGACGGAAAGGTGCATATCTATTCCGGTGCCTCCTGTATCGGGCAGGGTCTGGGGACCGTTCTGACGCAGACGGTGGTGAACGAGACCGGCCTTTCTTTTGATGATATCGTCTATGAACGTTCCAACACCTGGATCGCTCCGGATTCCGGGGACACTTCCGGGAGCCGCCAGACGACGGTCACCGGTGAAGCCTGCATCCGTGCCTGTGCCAAACTGCGGGCGGCGCTGGAAAAGAATGCCCTTCGGGATCTGGCCGGTCGGGAGTTTTACGGGGAATATCTCGCGAAAACCGATCCGCTTGGCGCCAAAGTGCCGCATCCGGTGAGCCATGTGGCCTATGGTTACGCGACACAGATGTGCATTCTGGACCGGAAGACCGGCCGGGTGAAAAAGATGGTGGCCGCGCATGACGTCGGCAAAGCCATCAACCCGCTCTCTGTCGAAGGTCAGATCGAAGGCGGGGTCGTGATGTCCCTGGGCTTCGCGCTGACGGAACGCTACGGTCTGAAGGACTGCAAACCGACCGACAAATACGGGAGCCTGGGCCTGTTCCGGGCTTCAGAAGCGCCGGAAGTGCAGGCGATCGTGGTCGAAAAACCGGGCCTGAAGATCGCCAACGGGGCGATCGGCATCGGGGAGATCACTTCGATCCCGACGGCTCCTGCCATCGCGGAAGCTTATTTTCAGCTCACCGGCATCCGGGAGACGGAGCTGCCGCTGAAGAATACGCCTTATGCCCGAAAGGCGCCGGAAGCACTGAAGGCGGAAACGCCCGGCAAACGGCTCATGGTCCGGACGGGGAAAGAATGTATCGGATGCTTGGAATGTGTCCGGAGCTGCGCGCTGGCTTATCAGAAGACGGATGACGCGGAAAAAGCCTGCCTGCGCATCGAACGGACGCCGGAAGATGCCTTTATGCCGTCTGTCTGTACGCAGTGCGGCAAATGCGCCGAAGCCTGTCCGGTCGGGGCGATCACCCGGAACCCGAAGGGTGTTTACATGATCAATAAGAAGGTCTGCACCGGCTGCGGCAAATGCAGACAGGTCTGCCCGTCCGGTGTGATCGCGAAAACAATAGATATGCCGGCTGCGGCCAAATGCATCGCGTGCGGGATCTGTGTGAAGGCCTGCCCGCGGGATGTGTTGACAGTTGCAGAGAGCTGAGATATCGATAAGGTGCGATGTATTTGAGTTTATCGCTGGTTTGTACTAAAATCTGACTGTGTTGTGAACAGGATCGAAAGGGAGGGCACAGCGTATATGAGTATCGTCGGAAAGAGCGAAGTCCGTGTTGATGGCTACGACAAAGCGACCGGCCGGACAAAATATTATGAAGACCGCATGCCGCCGAACGCAATGTATGTTCGGATCAAACATGCCGAGATCGCTCACGGTTTCGTGAAGTCGATCGACAAAACGGCCGCGGAGGCGATCCCGGGCGTGGTGAAGGTGCTGACCTGTTTTGACGTGCCGAATATTCCCTTCCCTACCGCCGGGCATCCGTGGTCGCTGGATCCCTCACATCAGGATACCGCGGACCGGCTGATGCTGAACACGCATGTCCGCTACTGGGGGGATGATGTTGCGGTGGTGATCGCCGACAACGAAGTCGCCGCCAATCAGGGTGTCCGTGCGCTGAAGGTGGAGTATGAAGCGCTGCCCTTTGTGCTGGATGTCCAAAAAGCGATGGAAGACGGCGCCCCGCAGATCCATGAGGAATTCCCGAACAACATCCTGAAGCACACCACCAACTACAGGGGCAATTATCAGGAAGCCATCAAAGAAGAAGGCCTGATCAAGGTCGAAGGCTGGTATGACACGCCGACGGTCCAGCATGCCCATATTGAGAACCACGGCTGTTTTGCCTATATGGAAAACGGCCGGATCACCGTTGTCACATCCACCCAGATCCCGCACATCGTCCGCCGTATTGTCGGTATGGCGCTCGGCCGGCCCTGGGCGGATATTCAGATCATCAAACCTTACATCGGCGGCGGTTTCGGCAACAAGCAGGATATTCTTTACGAGCCGCTGTGCGCCTGGTGTTCGACCCAGGTCGGCGGCAGGCCGGTTCGGATCGACTGCTCCCGTGAGGAGACCTTTGTGTCCAACCGGGTCCGCCACGCGGTCCGCTTCCATGTCATTTCCTGGCTCCGCAAGGATGGAACTTTCGCGGCCAGAAAGGTGGAAGTCTTTTCCAACCAGGGCGCTTACGCCTCGCACGGACACTCGATCGGTGCCAAGGCGATGAACGCCTTCCCGCAGCATTATCCCTGCGAAAATATGGAGTGCGACGCCTGGACGGTCTACACGAACCGCCCCGCTGCCGGCGCGATGCGCGGCTACGGGATGCCGCAGAGCTCCTGGGGGGATGAGTGCAACATCGATGACTGCGCGAAAGCCCTCGGGATGGACCCGATGGAGTTCCGCTTCAAAAACATCATGCCGAAGGGGTTCCATGACGGCTTCTCCGGCAACACCAACTATTATGATACCTATCGCGAATGTATGGCGAAAGGCGCCGAGATCATCGGGTATGAGCAGAAACGGAAGGAGTACGGCCATGAAACCGGCAATATCCGCCGCGGGATCGGCTTGGCGACCTTCTGGTACAACACCGGCGTTTACCCGATCTCGCTGGAAACCTCATCCAACCGTATGCAGCTGAACCTGGACGGGACCGTTACCATGCAGTGCGGTGAAACGGAGATCGGACAGGGTGCGGATACTGCCTATGCCCAGATGACCGCCGAAGCGGTCGGCCTGAAGAGCTATCATGACGTCCATGTGGTCTCCTGCCAGGACACGGATATCACGCCGACCGGGCTCGGGGCCTATGCCTCCCGGCAGACCTATATGGAGGGCTTCTCCATCCGCAAGACGGCGGACCTGCTGCGCGAACGGATCCTGAATTACGCCTGGGAGATCACCGGTCAGGCGGTCTATAACCTGGATATCGTTGACGGGAATATCATCCGGAAGGAAGACAAACTCGTCCTGATGAGCCTGAAAGACCTGGCGATGCGGGCGCAGTATAATCCGGTCCACAGTGAGCATATTACCGCCGAAACCACTGCGACGATCCGCTCCAACGCCTATTCCTTCGGCTGCACCTTCGCCGAGGTCGAGGTGGATATTGCGATGTGCAAAGCGCAGGTGATCCGCATGGTCAACGTCCATGATTGCGGAAAGCTGATCAATCCGGCGCTGGCCGAAGCCCAGGTCCATGGCGGGATGTCCATGGCGATCGGGTACGGGCTCAGCGAACAGCTGCTCTTCGATGAGAAGACCGGCAAACCGCTGAACAACAACCTGCTGGACTATAAACTCTCCACCTTCATGGATCATCCGCGGCTGGAGGGCTGTTTCATTGAAAATCCGGAGCCGACTTCTCCGTTCGGGACGAAATCGCTCGGTGAACCGCCGACCTGCTCCGGCGCACCGGCGATCCGGAACGCGATCCTGAACGCGACAGGGATCGCGATCAATCACAACCCCATCAACCCGCACGTTCTTTACGCGGAATTCTGCAAAGCCGGCCTGATCCGGGATGCATGGCAGAAAGAGGAGGAATAACAGCATGTATGATATGAAAGCACTTTACGAGGCCGAAAGCGTTGAGCACGCGATCCGGCTTCGCATGGAACATCCGGAAGCCCAGATCATTGCCGGAGGATCAGACGTGCTGGTGCAGATGCGCGAGGGCAGACGCGCCGGGAAAGAACTGATCTCGATCTATATGATCGACAGCATGCGCGGCGTTTCGATCGATGAGGAAGAAAATATCCGCATCGGTTCGCTGACCAGCTTCTCCCATATCACAAAGGATCCGATCATTCAGAAATATATCAATGTTCTGGGTGAGGCGGTGGATAAAGTCGGATCACCGCAGATCCGCAACATCGGGACGATCGGCGGGAACACCTGCAACGGCGTGACTTCGGCCGATTCGGCTTCCACACTGCACGCGTATGAAGCGATCGTCGAGCTGACCGGCATCAACGGTGTCCGCCGTCTGCCGATCAAAGATTTCTACATCAAAGCCGGCGTGGTCGACATCCGCGCTGAAGAAGGGGAGATCCAGACCGCGATCCTGATCCCGAAGGCTTCCTATGAGAATACGTTCGGCCATTACATCAAGTACGGCATGCGCAACGCCATGGAGATCGCGACCCTCGGCTGCAGTGTGAACGTCCGCCTGAGTGATGACAAACAGACCATTGACCGCTGCCGCATCGCCTACGGCGTCGCCGGCCCGGTCCCGATGCGGACTCCCAGTGCGGAAGCTGTCGCCAACGGCAGCGAACTGACCGAAGCGATGATCGAAAAATTCTCACGCGCGGTGCTTTCGGACATTACCCCGCGCGATTCCTGGCGGGCCAGCAAGGCCTTCCGCCAGCATATCGCCGTGGAAATGGCGAAGCGCGCACTTACCGAATCGATTCTCAGAGCCGGAGGTACAGTCAAATGAGCCAGTATAAACTGATCCACTGCAATATCAACGGGAAAGACGTTGAAAAAATGGTCGATGTCCGGGCGTCCCTGACGGATATGCTCCGGAATGAATATCATCTGACTTCCGTCAAGAAGGGTTGTGAAGTCGGGGAATGCGGCGCCTGCAACGTGCTGATCGACGGGGAGGCTTTCAACTCCTGTATTTATCTCGCCGTCTGGGCGGAGGGCAAACATATCCTGACGCTCGAAGGGCTGGAAGGCCCCAACGGGGAACTTTCCGATATCCAGCAGGCTTTTATTGATGAGACTGCCATCCAGTGCGGGTTCTGCACGCCGGGCTTCATCATGACGGCTGCGGAGATCCTGAACGCGAATACACTCTATTCCGATGAAGAACTGCGGAAGCTCCTTTCCGGCCATCTCTGCCGCTGTACGGGGTACGAAAATATTTTCCGCGCTGTCAAAAAGACGATGTACCGCCGTCTCGGCAAAGAGATCGACTTCGCCTGAAAACATTCCTGAATTCAACAGGGCCGTCCGATAAACACAGGGCGGCCCTGCCGTTTAACCGCCGTTTCCTGCTTTCGTCAGCCATGCGCATAACAAAGCGGGCCCTTACAGAGAACTTTTTCCCCGTGACCGGCGTTATAGTAATATAAAAACAAAGCGCCGGGAGGTGTATGATGAACGGAAAACAGAAATGCAGGATCCTCAAGCAGATCCGACAACAGATCGCAGATGAAAACAATATCCCCTATGTCACCCGGGAGTGCACCCATACCGGGGAATGCTCCGGGACCTGCCCGTTCTGTGAGAGCGAAGTCCGCCTGCTGGACCGGGAACTGAAGAAACGCGCTGCGCTCGGGAAACAGATCCGGATCGCCGCGATATTCACCGGGGTCGCGCTGACCGCCGCGGGCTGCAGCGTGATCGACACCGCGGTCGAAAAAATCAAATCTCCGACCCCGACGCCGGAGATCGAATGGCTCACCGGTGAAGTTGCTCCGCCGGAAAACGGGGAGACGTGGGATCAGGAACCGCTCCCGACCGTTACCGGTGACTATCAGAATATCGAATTTGAGCTGTCCGGCTATGTTCCGTCGCCCTGAGACGCTGCGATGACCGAACTGCTGTTTCCGCTGCTGAACCTGGTCCGTCTGCGGATGGGCATCGACGGTGATGGCGTCACGACGCTTGCGGCCGGGGCGGGATGTCCGCTGGACTGCCGCTGGTGCATCAACAAAAAGCTGCTGCGGGAAACCCGGGCCGAACCGGTCAGCGCGGAAGAACTGCTGGAACGGGTGATGATCGATGACCTTTATTTTCAGGCGACCGGCGGCGGTGTGACTTTCGGCGGCGGGGAGTCCCTGCTCCATGCGGCTTTTATCCGCCGCTTCCGGGAGCTCGCCCCGAAAGCCTGGCGTATCCGCGCCGAAACCAGCCTGGCCGTCCCGAAAGAACAGGTCCTGACGGCACTGGAAGGCGCGGATGAATTTATCGTGGACTGCAAGGATATGGATGCGGGGGTCTATCACCGCTATACCGGCGGAGACGGTGCGCTGATGCGGGAAAACCTCGCGCTGCTGCTGAAAGAAGCGGGTCCGGCGCGGATCCTGGTCCGGGTCCCGCTGATCCCGGAGTACAACACTCCGGAGGATCAGTCCCGAAGCGCCGAAACGCTCCGCGCCATGGGCGTCCGAAGACTGGACCTTTTCAGTTACGTGATCCGCTAAAGAAGGGTCTTTTGCCGGTCCTCACTGACTGAACCCCTTTTCCTGATCATTTTCTTCAAAAAACCGGGACATACATCAGGGAAAATCAACTTTTTCAAGCGACTTTTTTCGAAAACTTCAATTTTTTCAAGGGACTTTTTCCGGAATTTCAATATTTTTCAAGGGACTTTTTCCGCACCGGTCCGGGTTTGGTTCGCGGGTCCTTTTTTCCGCATTCCTGAAAACGGGTTCATGAATTTTTGACTGGATCCCCCGTTTCGCTACTATAATTGAATTATTCTGCTCCGGCTACAGGTTTGTTGTCCGACATACAATTATGGTGAACGAAACTTTTGCCCTGCATCTTGAAAGGCTCAGTAAGTTCTTATAACTGAAGGGGAAAATGCCGCTGTGAAACTGCTTTTCCGATTTATGAAAAAATACTGGTATATGGCGCTGCTGGCGGCCGGGTTTATGGTCGCTGAGGTCTATGTTGACCTCTATCAACCGCGCATGATGGCCGAGATCGTGGATGAGGGGATCCTCGGGGTCTCCAACGGCGGGGTCTCCGATCTGTCGCTCGTGATCTCCACGGGGATCAAAATGCTGCTCGTCTGTTTCGCGGGCGGGCTGTTCGGGATCCTTTCGGCCGTTTTTACGAACCTGACCGGGCAGGGCAGCGGCAATGAGATCCGCAAGCTCTGCTTTGAGCGGATCATGCATTTTTCCTTCGAGCAGACCGATGATTTCACGACCGGTTCGCTGATCACCCGTGTCACGAATGACGTGACGCAGGTCCAGCAGCTGATCATGCAGATGATCCGCGGCCTGGTCCGCTGTCTGATGTTTTTCATCGGCGGAACGGCCGCACTGCTCTCCCTCGACCTCAGTTTCGGCGTGATCGTGGCCTGTGCCTTTCCGCTGATCCTGATCGATATCGTCTTTGTGGTCTGGCGGACGACCCCGCTCTTCACGGTCCTGCAGGAGAGCCTCGACCGGCTCAACAGCATCATCCAGGAAAACGTGACCGGGATCCGTGTGGTCAAGGCCTTTATTCAGGAAAAGAGCGAGGAAAAACGCTTCGGTGAGGCCAATCAGCATCTGGTGGATACCCAGTTCAATGTGCAGATGCTGCTCTCCTTCCTGCGGCCGGTGATGAACATCGTGCTGAATATCGCCGTGGTCGGGATCATTTACGTCGGTTCGATCCAGGTTCGTGAAGGCGCTGCCGCACCGGGGACGGTCATGGCGGCAATCACCTATATCTCCCAGATCCTGAACGGGATGATGATGTTGGCGATGATCTTCCAGACGCTCTCCAGGGGCCTGGCTTCGGCCCGGCGTCTGCAGGAGATCATTGACACCCGTTCCGAAATTCAGAAGGTCGATCTGCCGGCGGCAGCCGTTCCGGCCGGAAAGGGCTCGGTGCGTTTTGAAAATGTCAGCTTCATTTATCAGGACAACGGTTCCGAAGTCCTGCACGGGATCGATCTGGATATCGCTCCGGGCGAGACACTCGCGGTCATCGGTTCCACCGGCAGCGGCAAAAGCTCGCTGGTTAGCCTGATCCCGCGTTTTTATGATGCCGCAAAAGGCCGGGTGCTGGTGGACGGGATCGACGTCCGCGCGTATGAACCGGCGGAGCTGCGGGAAAAAGTGACGATGTGTCTGCAGAAGGCGGAGTTTTTCTCCACGACGATCCGTGAAAACATTGCCATGGGGACGCCGGATGCGGATGAGGAATCGATCCGGGCGGCCGCCAGGGCCGCGCAGGCGGACGCGTTCATCATGCAGCAGCCGGAAGGGTATGACACGCCGGTCGCGGAACGCGGTATGAGCCTGTCCGGCGGGCAGCGGCAGCGCATTGCCATTGCCCGTGCGCTGCTGAAGAAGGGGGAGATCCTGATCCTGGACGATGTGACCAGCGCGCTGGACCTGAAGACGGAAGCGGCGCTTTATGCTGCGCTTGCCCGGGATTATTCGGATGTGACAAAGATCATTATCGCCCAGCGTATTGGATCGTGGTCCTGGACGGCGGGACGATCGCCGCGTGCGGGACACATGCGGAGCTGATGCAGTCCAGCCCGATCTATCGGGATATCTATGATTCCCAGCTCAAAGAGGAGGATGAAAGATGAACGGACAGGTCAGATCCTCTACAGTCCAGCAGGGTTTCGGACGCGGGGGCCGCAATATGGGTGCACCGGTCGAAAAACCGAAAGACACGAAAAAGTCACTTGCCCGCCTGGCGGCTTATTTCCGTCCGGAAATGAAATATGTGCTGCTGCTGGCCGGGGCGGTGGTGCTGGCGGTGATCGCCAGTGTGATCGCGCCGAGTCTGCAGTCCCGCGCGATCGACGGGCTGGTCAGCGGCTCTTTTGATGAGATCCCGCGCATTCTCGGGATGATGCTTCTGGTCTATGTCATCAACGGCGTGGCGACATTGCTGCAGGGCTTTTTCTCCGCGCGGCTTTCCCAGCGGGTGATCCGCCGGCTGCGCGGTGAGCTTTTCGGCAAGGTGATCTCCCTGCCGATCCCCTATCTGGACAGCCATTCCCACGGCGATATCATGAGCCGGATGACCAATGACGCGGAAAATGTCTCCAATGTGATCTCCTCCAGCCTGTCCTCGCTCTTTTCCGGGGTGCTGACACTGATCGGAACGGTCGTCATGATGCTGCGCTACAGCATTCCGCTGACGCTGCTGACCTGCCTGACCGTTGTGCTTTCGGTCCTGGTGACGCGGGTCATGTCCTCCCTGATGCGGAAATATTATCTCAAACGCCAGTCGCTGCTGGGGAAACTCAACGGCATCGTGGAGGAGAAGGTCTCCGCCTGCAAGACGGTCACGGCCTATAACCTTCAGGAACAGGTCATCACGGAGTTCAACGCGGCCAGCGACGAACTGACGAAGACGGGCATCATCGCCGATATCATCGGCAACGCCATGGGGCCGATGATGAATATGATCAACAATCTGTCTTTCGTGATCGTGGCGGCTTTCGGCGCCTGGTTCGCCCTGAAGGGAATGATCTCCGTCGGGGTGATCTCGGCTTTCATCATCTACTCCAAACAGTTTTCCCGTCCGATCAATGAACTGGCCCAGCTCTACGGTCAGATCCAGACGGCTGTGGCCGGTGCGGAGCGGATCTTTGACATCATGGATGCACAGAGCGAGGATAAAAGCGGCAGCCGTGATTTCAAAGTCACGAAGGGCGTGATCGAATTCAACCACGTTGATTTCAGCTATGTCCCGGGCAAGCAGGTCATTTATGATTTCAACCTGAAGGTCGAAGCCGGGAAAAAGATCGCACTGGTGGGGTCTACCGGATCCGGGAAGACGACGATCGTCAACCTGCTGATGCGCTTTTATGATATCGACAGCGGCAGCATCACGGTCGACGGTGTGGATATCCGTGAGATCTCAAGCGATGTGCTGCGTGACGCGGTCGGGATCGTCCTGCAGGACACTGTCCTGTTTACCGATACAGTCCGAAATAATCTCAAGTACGCGGATCCGTCGATCTCCGACAAGCGGATGATCGAGGCCGCCGAGATCTCCAACTGCGACAAGGTCGTCGCGGTCCTGCCGGACGGTTATGACACCGTCCTGACCGGTGCGGGCGCCAACCTTTCCCAGGGGCAGCGCCAACTGCTCACCATCGGCCGGGCTTTCCTGAGCTATCCGGATATCCTGATCCTGGATGAGGCGACCTCCTCGGTGGATACGCGTACCGAACAGCACATCCAGAACGCGATGGTGGAGTTGATGCGCGATCGGACGAGCCTGATCATCGCCCACCGCCTCTCCACGATCCGCGATGCGGACCTGATCGTGGTGATGGAGCAGGGCCATATCATCGAGACCGGGAACCACGAGGAACTGCTCGCGAAGGGCGGCACCTATCATAAACTCTATATGACGCAGTTTGAAGGAAGCGCTACGTAGAAGTGTGAAGTTTGAAGGGTGAAGTGTGAAGTTTTTTTAGAGTTCAGAGTTCAGATAATTTGCGGGTGTGTCTCAATAAGAGACGGGAACAAAAAATCTGTCGTCTCAGGCAAATTAAAACCGGAGGAGCAGCCCCTGCTCCGCATCTAAATGGGTGTGGGTGCACCCACCCATTTCGGATCAGGTTCCTCACTTCCGATTGTTACGAACACAACAAAGAGAGCTCTCTTAGTAGTGAGAAGAATCGGTGACGCTTCGCGTCGGATCTGAGATGGGGGATAGCTCTCAATAGGAGGTGCCATGTATACCAGGGTGAGTTTTTGCGGAGCGTTTGAAATTCCGGGGAGCGGGAAGCCGATACGATAATGATCAAACTGTTTGAAAAGACCTTTATTCTGACGCCGGCGGAGTCGAAGACCAATGTGGATGTTCCGCTGGTTGTGCCGCGGGATTTTGCGGCGCTGCTTTTCTGCACCGAATATGAGCCGAAGATCGTCGCTGATCAGCTTCAGGCAAGGGAGGCAGTGGAGGCGGCCATTGAGCGCTTTATCCCGGAAGCGGCCCGTCCCGTTTGGGGCAGGTGGCAGGATTATATGCCGGTGGTCAACTTTATCATGCTTTCACTGGACTTCGGGGAGACGTATATCGGCTGCGCCCACCGCCATTCACCGGTGCAGGATCACATCATTTCCGCATCGTACGCTTCGCCGGGGTTCGTCCGGCACGCGGCCTGTGCGGGCATGTGGCGCTGTGTGTTGAACTGCCACGCGGTGGTGGATGAGACCGTACGGTACAGCCTGCGGGTTTACGGTGCGGATGAAGGTGAGGAGATCCATGATCGTATACAGGCCTTTTGAGATGCACACGCATACCCTCCACAGCGACGGGCGCTTCACGCTGGAACAGCTGACGGCTGCCGCGAAGGCTTACGGATACGAAGGGATCGCGCTGACGGACCACAACACGATGTCCGGGTTCGACGGCCTTCCGGAAGTGCCGGTGGTGAACGGGATCCCGGTCATCCGCGGGATCGAATGGACGACTTTTTTCGGCCATATCCTCGTTCTTTATCCGGAACGCTTTGTGGACTGGCGCCGGGCGGAGCCCGACACGATCGACTGTTATTTCCGGGAGATCCGCGCGGCTGACGGCGTCATCGGCATTGCCCATCCCTTTGAAGTCGGCAGCCCGCTCTGTACCGGGTGCCATTTCGATTATAACGTCCGGGACTGGAACCTGGTGGACTATATCGAGGTCTGGTCCAAGGAAAACCCGACCCGCCGTTTCGAGACCCCGCTCGCGCTCGCGATGTGGACGGACCTGCTGAACCGCGGGTACCGCATCGCGGTCACCGAGGGCCGGGACTGGCATTGGGAAAAGGAGAAAAAACATGCCGCCGCCACCTGGCTGGGCCTGGAGGACGGCATCGTTTCCCCGAAAACCGTCCGGGCCGCCATCCGCGGCGGACGGACCTACCTTTCCTGCGGTCCGCGGATGGATCTCACGGTCCGTCAGGATGGCGGGAGCTTCACCATGGGCGATACGCTCCAGCCCGGCCCGTTCCGTTTCGACCTGACCCTGGACCGCACGGACCGGCAGCAGGCATGGGCGGAGTTCGGCATCATTCCCCGGGAGCTGCGGGCCGTCATGAATGGACGGACCGTTTACAGTACGGACTGCATGGACGGGGACCGCTTCGATGCAACCCTCACCGCGGAGCCGGGCTGGTTCCGCTTCGAACTGTGGGGCGACGCCCTCTCCGACCCCGCCCGCCAGCTCGTCCTCACCTCCCCCTTCTACTGCCGCTGAGATACAGAAGGAGCGGAGGCCGATAATACCGGGCGTAGACTCCAGGAGAATCTCTGACGTAAAATCAAAAACGGCGCCGGGAGGCGCCGTTTTTGGTTGTTTGGCTCTTATTTGTAATAGATCTTCGCGAGGTCGATCACAAACAGGGGGTAGGAGACGTAGCCGCCCAGCTTGTCGCTGATGACGGTGAGTTCGTTCGGGTCCATCAGGTAGACGTTCGCGGCTTCATCGGAGAGGATCTTTTCGGCCTGTTTGTAAAGTCGGGTCTGTGTTTCCTCATCGGAGGCAGCGAAGGCGGCCTGCAGGGTCTCGTCGTATTCGGCATTGCTGAAATTGATCATGTTCTTGCCGTTGGTGGAGATCCAGCGTTCCAGCAGGGCGCGGGCGGTCAGGAAGGAGGCGTCGAAGCCGACGACGGTGGCTTCAAAGTTCCGTCCCTGATAAACGTCGCTCAGCCAGGTCGCCCATTCGACCAGGTTGATGCGGGCATCGATGCCGACGGCCTTGAGCTCTTCAGCGATGACCTGCGCGGCGTTGACGTGGACGATGTAGTTGGAAGGCACGGTGATGGTGAGCGTGAATCCGTTGGGATAACCGGCTTCCGTCAGCAGTTCTTTGGCTTTGGCGGGGTCATACGGATAGGCATCCGCCAGTTCGGGCATGAAGTATTTGCCGAACGCGGGGTAAATGCTGCTGCCGAGCGGGGTGCCGAGGCCGTCGTTGGTGAACATCATGACTTCTTCGATATTCACGGCGTAGTTCAGCGCCTGACGGACACGGACGTCATCCAGCGGTTTGACGGCGTTGTTCAGGTACATGGCCTGGACGATGTTGGAAGGGGATTCGAGCAGCTGGTAGCCACTGCCGATCTCCTGGACATCGGAGGAAACACGGTGCACGCTCATATCGATGGAGCCGCTGCGCAGGGCCATCACGAGGGCGTCGGTGTTTTCAATGATGCGGAAGGTGACCTGATCCAGGTAGGCGGGTTCGCCCCAGTAGTCTTCGAACTTTTCGAGGACGATGCTTTCCTGAACGGCGTGCGACACGAATTTGAAGGGGCCGGTGCCGATCGGGAAGGTGTCCTGACCGTCGTAATCATGCGGGATGATGGCGGTGTTCAGGTAAGCAAGATATTCGATGTTCGGTTCGCTGAGTTTGACTTCGACGGTCATGTCATCGAGTGCCGTGACGGAGGCGATGGAGGCGTAGGCGGCCAGCAGCGGGGTGCCGGTTTCGGCGCCGCGGCAGCGGTCGAGGGTGTAGACGACGTCTTCAGCGGTCAGTTTGCTGCCGTTGTGGAAAAGGACGCCTTCGCGGAGATGGAACGTGAAAGTCGTACCGTCTTCGGAGATCTCGTAGCTTTCCGCAAGGGCGGGGTGGAAGTTCCCTTCCGGGTCGGCTTTGACGAGGCCTTCAAAGATGTTGAAGAAGATCTCGCGTTTGCCCGCGGAGGTCGCGGTATGCGGGTCGAGGCTCTGATCCAGGTCCTGGGAGATGGCGATGGTGATGCTGCCGCCGGCCTTCGGGGAATCCTGGGCAACTGCGCCGCAAAGCGCAGCAGTCATCAGTGCAAGACTGATAACGAGACAAAGAACAAACAGTTTTTTCATTCGGATGTTTCCTTTATGATTTTGTTCACAAAGACTGTTTATCACTGATCCCTGCCAATGATAAATGCTCTGTTATTTTAACGTCAGATCCTGTTTTTGGTTCCGATATCCGCCAACTTTGTGAATATCTGAACTATTGATGCTGAGCGTATCCCGAATCTGCCGGGATACGCTCAGCCCGGATCCTATTTATCCTCTGTGATCAGGCGCAGCTGGCGGAGAAGGTTTTCGTCGTTGCGCCAGTTTTTCATGACTTTGACGCGCAGTTCGAGGAAGATCTTGCGGCCGGTGAGTTTTTCGATCTCGCGACGGGCGTCCTGCCCGATCTTTTTGATCATTTCACCACCCTTGCCGATGACGATCCCTTTATGGGATTCGCGGTCGAGCAGGAGCGTCGCATTGATGTAGGAGTTCGTTTCGCTCCGGTCCTTGTAATCGTCGATTCGGACAGCGATGGCGTGCGGGATCTCGTCATCCAGGTTGCGCAGCAGGGACTCGCGGATCAGGTCGGATGCGATATCCCGTTCATAAAGGTCCGTGATCTGATCCGGATCGTAGAAGGCGGGGCCTTCCGGCAGCCGGGCTTTCATCTCCGCGGTCAGCTCCGGGATCCCGGCACCGGACCGGCAGGAAACAGCCATGCGTTTGGCTTCCGGCATCAGTTTTTTGTAGAAATTCTCATTTTCCGCGAGCTGATTCGGTTTGACCAGGTCGCATTTGTTCAGCACCATCAGGACTTTTTCCTGCGGGCTTCCGGCGAGAATATGTTCGGCCGCGGTCTCGTCCTCTTTATTCGGCTTTACGGAAATGTCCACGATCCAGAGCACGCAGTCCGAATCGGAGATGGTCCCGATGGCGGACTCGTTCATCGCCTCACCCAGTCTGGAGAGGGGCTTGTGGATGCCCGGGGTGTCCATAAAGATCATCTGCGAGTCGTCATCGCTGAGGATCCCGAGCTGGACCCGCTGGGTGGTCTGCGGCCGCGGTGAAACGGCCGCGATCTTCTGCCCGAGCAGCAGGTTGATCAGGCTTGATTTTCCGACATTCGGACGGCCCACCACACAGATGAACCCGGAATGAAATGTTTTATTCTCCATGATTCTCCTTGTTGATCAGCGCGAGCTTCTGGCTGCGCGTCAGGGATTTGATCTGTAATTCACGGCGCAGGGCGTCACTCTTGCTGCCGGCGTATTCGGAGTAGACCAGATGCACCGGACAGCGGGACGCGGTGTATGCGCCGCCTTTTCCTTTGTTGTGGACGGCGATACGCCGTTCGAGATCGTTGGTGATCCCGGTATACAGCGTATTGTCCCGGCAGCGGACGATATAGCAGTAATACGGCTTCAGTTCCGGTTCTTTTTCCGTAACAGGCCTCCGAAAAATGTCTGTCTCAGAAAGTCCGCTGTGTCGGGCAGATCCGGCATGGTGTGCTCTTCACCGGAACGGGAAGGGGCTTTCTGCAGCTCAGCGGCCGCCTTCCGGCTGTTTTCCGTCAGGGTCCGCAGTCCGCTTTCATCCTGCCGGCGGATCAGGTCCCTGATGTCGCCGAGGGTCCGGATATATTCGTCCAGCAGGCGGACGGTGCTCTCCCGGTGACTCATGAGCGCGGTTCCGGAGTCGTCCCTGTCGGTTTTGATGCGGGCCGGCGCTGTCATCTGCAGCAGGGTCTCTCCGGCGGCGTTTTGCCCGTCCTTCCAGCCGGGGCGTTCGCTGAGACAGGCTGTCAGCCCGGCGGCGGCCAGGATGGGCAGGTCATAAACCGACGCGATCAGCCCGTCCAGTTCCGCCGGATCGGCAAACGTGTGTTTCAGCCCCAGCAGTCCCGCCAGTTCCGCGGCCGCTTTGAGCGCCGCTTCCGAGACGGCGGCATCCGCCGCGGTGAAAAGCGTCCCGCTTCCGGCCCAGATGCCGGCAAAGTTCTCCGGCCGGGCAAGGTACTGCCGCGCCCATGCGGCCGCGGCGGTTTTGGCCGGACAGCAGTCCAGGATCACGGCATCGGGACTGACGTCATGGCCGATGTGTTCGAGTACGCTTTTGGTCTGGTCAGCGGGAACGGCCAGCAGGATCAGCCCGGCATTTTTCACCGCGCTGAGCCGGTTGTGTTCAATGTGGTCGGCATATTTTTGGGTCAGGGCCGCCGAACAGGCGGCCTGCTCCGGGTCGGAGCCGGTGATGCGGCATTCCGGCTTCCGGGTTTTGATGGACTTTGCGAGCCGGCTGCCGAAAGCGCCCAGGCCGATAACGGTCACGGGTCCCGGCATCAATATCCTCCGGTCAGCATACGGTAAAGGGAAAAGGCGATGCCGCTGACGAGGTCATGCGCGAAATTAATATTCAGATAAGGCAGAAGGAAAAAGCAGAGCATCAGGATCTGCTGCCCGTAGGACTGGATGCGGCTCCAGGTGCCGCGGAAGGAGGACGGGATAAAATATCCGAGCACCTTTTCTCCGTCCAGCGGCCGGAGCGGCACGAGGTTGAAGACCAGCAGGCTCAGGTTGATCATGATGAACTGTCGCAGTGCATAGATCGTCCGGGGCATCCAGCTGAGCCCGAACGGCTGGACGTTCGGGATGATTCCGGAACGCAGCAGCAGCGCGGCGATGCAGGCAAGGACGAAATTGGCACAGGGTCCCGCCGCCGCGACCAGCATCATGCCGGCTTTGGTCTTCCGTGTGACGGCATAGGGATCGACGCGCACCGGTTTTGCCCAGCCGAAGCCGGCGAAGATCAGCAGCAGGCTGCCCCACGGGTCCAGATGGCGGAGCGGGTTCAGGGAGAGACGTCCGTCTCTTTTCGGCGTATCGTCACCGAACAGCACTGCCGCCAGTGCGTGGGAAAACTCATGGCACGTGAACGCGATCAGAAGCGTCACGATGCGGGTGATCAGCAGGGAGGGATCCATTCTCAGCATGTGAACTATTATACTTCAATGGAGCGGGAGGATGGGAAGAGTGCTTTGTTCAGCTGGCAGCTGTCAGCAGGCAGCCGGCAGTCAAATCGGTGACGCTTCGCGTCGGATCTTGATACGCTCCGCGCGGAATGTATTGAGCGCCGGTACCGTAGTCACCTTCAAGATGGGAGGAACGGCAGCTTTTTTCGTTAGCTCCGCTCAGGCGCAAAGCAAAGTGCATACGAACTGCCGCGCAGCGGTACCGATCACCGCAGCCAGCTGCCAGCTGCCTGCTGCCAACTGATCAATACGTTTCAAACATGCTGCGGATCGCGGGGATGTCGCGGGTTTTCGTCAGCGCCAGCATCAGCAGGATCCGGGCCTTCTGCGGGTTCAGCGTGTCTCCGGAAAAGACATTGGCCGGGACGCCGGGGCCCAGGGTGACGATGCCGTCATGGATGCGGGACGTGATCACGATCGGCTTCCCGCAGTTTTCCAGCGCGCGGACCTCTTCTTCCCAGAGCAGGCTCATTTCCCCGTTCCCGGCTCCGGCGATGATCAGACCGTCGGATTTTTCCATCTGGAAACGCAGGATCTCCGGATCCGCGTCCACGTGGAAATAAGCGATCGAGACTTTCGGGAGGGACTCCAGCTCGCTGACGTCGAATTCCGTATCCACGGTGTGTTTCTTGACCAGCGCGTTGTAAAAGAAGGGCTTCGTATCGCGGATATAGCCGAGACAGCCGAAGTCATCCGAGGAGAAGGCGTCCACATGGAACGTACTGCCCTTCTGGACGTCCCGGGCGCTGTAAATGGCATCCGAGAAGACCGCGAGGACCCCTTTCCCGTATGCCTCCCGGCTGGAAGCCAGCGCGACGGCCTGGTACAGATTGAACGGGCCGTCCGGGCTGAGGGCGGTGGTGGGGCGCATGGCGCCGGTGATCACGACCGGCTTGCGGGTCTTGACTGTCAGGTTCAGAAAGAACGCCGTTTCCTCCAGCGTGTCCGTCCCGTGAGTGACGACGAAGCCGGCAATATCGTTCTGGCGGGAGAGCTCGTTGATCCGCCGTGTCAGCTTCAGCCAGTCCTGCTGGGTGATGTCGTCGCTGTTGACGTTGGCGATCTGTTCCCCGACCAGCCAGGCCAGATCCTTGAGGCCCGGTACGCCGGTGATCAGTGAGTCGATATCCAGTCCGCCGCTGAAGTAACCGGTCGTAAGCCCCGGTTCACCGACCCCGGCGATCGTCCCGCCGGTTCCCAGAATGACAACTTTGCGCAATTCGGGTCTGTTGTTCATGCAGCGTTCAATCCTCCCATTTCCACGAAGACATTTGTTCAAGCAGCTTATATGCGGTCAGGTCCTGATGGACCGGCGTTACGCTCACGTATCCATCCGCCAGCGCCTGCCCGTCCGTCCCTTCTTCGGGAACGCTTTCCGGCGGATCCCCGCCGAACCAGTAATACGGCCGGCCGAAGGGGTCGGTACAGCGGACGAGATAATCATTGTAGATCCGGTCACAGCAGCGGGTCATTTTATATCCGCGGATCTGTCCGCCGGGCAGGCAGGGCATGTTGACGTTCAGGATCGTCAGCTGCGGCAGCGGATGTTCGGTCAGCTGTTTTACGATCCGCGGCAGGACCGTTTCGATCACGGAAAAATCGATGGCTTCGGGTCTTACCCCGGCGCAGTCGATGGAAAACGCGGCAGCGGGCAGCCCCCAGATCGCGGCCTCCGCGGCGGCCATGACCGTCCCGGAATAGGTGATGTCGTGTCCGAGGTTCGGGGTCGGATTGATCCCCGAGAGCAGCAGATCGGCCGGCTCTTCGGTGAATTTCAGCCCGGCGAACGCGGCGCAGTCCGATGGGCTGCCGTCCGTGACCCAGGCTGCGTCCGCTTCCGGAAAGTCCCACGGATCCAGGCGCAGCGGGCGTCCGAGCGCTTTATTGTGCCCGCAGGCGGACCAGTTGCCGTCCGGAGCGATCACGGTGACACGCCCCAGCTTGCGGGCGGCTTTGGCCAGGGCATGGATGCCGGGAGCTTTGATCCCATCATCATTGGTTATCACGATATGCATGCGGCCGCCTTTCTCTCAGTCTGTGGCATTACCGGTTTTCAGGACGTAAATGCGTCCGTCATCCCCTTTGAAGAGAAGCTCCAGGTTCCCCAGCAGCTTTTCGATCCGTTCCGGGGCATCACTGCCGTAGATATCGGCCATCTGGCTCTCAAAGGTGTCAAAAACAGCAAGATACGCGCCGCCTGCCCGGAAGACCTGCCGGCTCCGGTCATTTTCAGCGGCGGTATCGCTCTCGTAAGCGTAATATTCGGCATCCGGCTCACTCACGTATACCTCGTGCATCGGCCAGGTGCGGCGGTCCAGCAGGTAAAGCAGTGCTGTTTCCTCATTCGTCACGATCTCCGCATCCGCGGGGATGTTTGCCCGGATATAAGCGACCGTCTGAGACTCCTTCCATTCAACAGCGTTGTACCCGAGCCCGTCGATCGCGTTCTGGTTGGCGATCCGGACACCCCGGTAGACGGAAAAGATCATGAAAAGGAAGAGCGCCGTGTTGAAAACGAACTCTCTGGAGATCCGGTGATTGTATTCACCGAACAGGGCGAACAGCAGGTAGATCAAAAAGAAAACGGCGATATAGACCGGCAGCAGCATGCGGGTGTTGATCGTGATCGGCGGATAGGTCCGCAGGGAGACGATGACGATCAGCAGCAGGTAGACCAGGCTGAAGGCGGAAAGCAGAAAGAACATCCGGGCATAGCGCGGGTAGCGGGTCTTTCCGCGGAGGGCAATGACGGAACCGGCGAGCGATCCGGCCAGAAAGATCACGATGAAGATGCTGACCAGCGTGACGAGAAAGCCCGGCATCTTCGCCGCCAGGGACTCCGGAAGGAGCCAGAGGGAGAAGACATGTTTGATCTTTGACACGAAAGCGGCCCAGAGCGCGGCGGTCCGGCCGCTGATCATGCTGCGGGAGGCGACGGTTTTTGTCTGGGTGAAATCGATCACCAGCCAGACGATCATCGGGACCGCGGAGACCAGCCCGTAGCAGAAGGCGGAAAGGAAGCGGTCCCTGAAGGTTTCCCCTTCGAAGCAGAAAATGAGCAGCACGGCCGCTCCGATAAACGCGGTGGAGGAATAGCGGGTCAGGAAGGAAAGGCCCAGCAGGACGGCCGAGCACCAGAAGGCGAAACGCAGGTCTTCGACCAGGCTTTTCTCCAGCAGGATCAGCCCGGCAAAGCCCAGCAGGATCGCCAGCGGTTCGGACATGGCCCAGGAATAAGCCGGCACGAGGATCGGGGACCCGCCCAGCAGCAGCCCCAGCAGTACGCCTGGAAAGAGCTTTTCGGAAATGCGGATCGTCCAGAAGGTGATCAGAAAAACAAGTCCGGCAGCCAGGACCATATTCAGGATCATGGCCACCATGGTCAGGTTGGACGTGAAAAGGCCGAAGAAGGCCAGGACCAGCGAATAAAATGGCGGAAAGTAGGGGATCAGCCGGAATTCGCCGGCGGCGTTGATGAGGCCGAGCCCGTTCCCTTCAAGCAGGTTCCGGGCGCTGGTGATGTAGATGGTGGCGTCACCGCCGACTCCGGGGCCCTGTACCATGCTGATAAAGAGGATCCCGGCGGCTGCCGCGGCACAGATCAGGGCCGCGATGACCCACGTGCCGGTCGGTTTCTTTGAATAGCTGTACATCATAAGGCTTTCCCCTTTTTGATCATAAATATTGAATGGATGCTCTTTATCGGCTGCTGCCCTGGATCCCGGATCCCGGATCCTGGATCCTCTTATATATTCTGATGCCGTCCATTTCGCCGCAGTCGGTCAGGCCGTAAGCGGCAGCGGCTTCGTAAAGCTCCTCCGGGGAATCCCAGGGGACGCTCCCTTCTTCGATCACGGCCTTCAGCTCTTCCTCCTCGATCAGGAAGAAGGACACATCCAGCTCTTCCGCGAGTTCCAGACTTGCTTCGGACGGGAAACGGCTCATAACGCCGTAGATCTTCTGATACTGTTCGGTCGGAAAAGCGTTGAAAAAGCCGCCGATAAAAGGCTTTTCGTTGTAAAGCGTGTAATAGGTCCCTGCCTGATCGTCATTCAGGTAGAAGGGGTAGCGCATTACGGACCCGCTTTCCGGCTGCTGTGCCAGCCATAAGTCGGCCTTCCGCGGGCCGATTTCGGAAAATTCGGTCTGTTTCTGCGGCAGGTAATCCAGGATCACCAGCAGGAGCGCCGCGGCAATACAAATCACCGCCTTCTTCACGCCGTGCTTTTCGATCCCGCACAGTGCGTACCCGGCACCGGCGGCGATGAACAGCAGGGCGAAGACCCCGAAGCGCATCATCGCCCGCAGTTTGGCGTAGAAGGGAAAATATTTGAAGAGGATCAGTCCCGGCAGGCGGATCGGTTCGACCGACCGGCCGAGGATCTCCGCAAGACGGCCCGTCAGGTGCAGTTCGACCGGGTCCCCGTTCCAGTGCAGGTCGGTCCCCATGGAGAGGACGACGGCGATCACGATGCCGGTCAGAAGCATCTGCCGTTCCCAGCGGATCTGTTTCCCGCGGGTGATCATGGCGTAAAGGAAAAGGGCCAGTGCGGCGAACCCGATATACAGGGTGGCTTCGACCCAGATCTCCCGGTTGAAATGGTTGCCGACCCATTTCCCGAGCAGGAAGTGGTTGATCCCGGGCAGCAGATAATCGCTCAGCCCGGCGGAGTACATGCGGATGCCGTACCATTCCCGGTCCGGCATCCCGCCGGCACCGGCCAGCTGCAGGAACGGCAGTTCCGCCAGGATCAGGAGCGGCAGGGAAAACAGGATGAAGAGTCCGCAGCTTTTCCAGAAGGAAGGGCTTTTCAGTTTGTCCCGCTGATGGATCAGCACCATCCAGAGGGCCTGAAAACCCGCGGCGATCACGGTCATGAAGAAGTAATACTGGGAGGTCATGGCGGTCAGCCCGAGTCCGATCGCGGCTTTCAGCGCCGCTTTGACGCGGGTCTTTCCCGTGTCACCGGGCCGCAGCAGTTCGAACCAGCCCCAGAAGAAAAGCGGCAGCCACTGGGTGCCGGAGAGGTTCAGATGTCCGGCCAGGTAATGGGCCTGACGGTAGGGCAGGCAGGCGAAGATCGTGCCGCTCAGCAGACCGGCGGCACCCGAGCCGCTCAGGCTGCGGATCCAGTAAAAGGTGATGACGCCGGAGAGCACGAAGCTCAGCAGCATCACGGCGTTGTAGGCGAAGGTTTCGCTTCCCAAAAACGCGAAAGGCTGCGCCAGCGTCAGCTGGGCGGGCGTCATTTCGGTATGGGCCATGTTCCAGCCTTCGGGGTAGTTCAGGAACCAGACGTTCATCGGGTCGACCCCCAGGCTGAACAGCGCCTTTTTGACCCAGCCGATCATCCAGATAAAGTAAATATTATCCCCGACCGTGCCTGCGATCTCATTCCCCATCCGGGCGATGAGGGGCCGCGTGAAAAAGACAGCCAGAAGGATGAACCACAGCCAGACGAGCCAGCCGGTTTTCCGCTGCTTTTTCTCAGCCACGGCTGCTTTCCCCGTCGAAATCGAATATGCGTTTTTCTGCCCAGGAGCGGCGGACCAGGTCCACCATGCGCTGTGCGGCGATCCCGTCTTCCAGGGTGCAGGAGGGTCCGGCGCTGCCTTCGGTCACGGCGATGAAGCGGCGCATCTCATTCAGGAACATGTCATTGCGGTCATAGGCCGGCTGCGGTTCGAACACTTCCGTCTGTCCGTCCGGGGCGAGGTATTTGACCGTCCCGTCCAGGTTGTCGCATATGAGCGTTCCCTCCGAACCGCTGACGGTCAGCCGGTTGGCTGTCGGACGGCTGTAATAATCCAGGTGAACGCTGCCGGCAGTTCCGTCCGCCATCATCAGGCCGATCTCTGCGATGTCATCCACATCCAGCTCCAGATTACTGATCTTTGTGCTCAGACCCCAGATTCGGGCCGGGTCACCGAAGAGAAAACGGATGTAGTCCAGCGGATGGGAAAGGGTCAGCAGCACCCCGCCGCCCAGGTCTTTGCGGGCGCTGTAGCTGCTGCGGTAGTCTTCCCACGGGTGCCAGCCGGGCAGATATTCGCCCCATTCCGCGCGGAAGGAAAGCGGCCGGCCGATCT
>CADBKS010000058.1:0-2258 GCA_902795255.1 uncultured Chloroflexota bacterium | reverse complement strand
GGATGGAAACGGAACTGGAACCCCATCTGGAACCGGCCGCCGTTTTTGAGCAGTGCCGCGCGCAGTTCCGGGATGCGGTCAAAGGAGTCGGAAACCGGTTTTTCCATAAAGACGGCGCAGCCCGCCTCCGCGGCGGGAACCGCCGCGTCCAGATGCAGTGCGGTCGGGTTGGATATGATCACGCCGTCCGGACGGTGTGCGAGGGCGGCTTCGACCGTCGTTTCGACCGGGATGTCCCGGATCTCTTCTTCGGGAAGCGTGCTTTTGTGCGAACGAAGGAGTACGATGTCGTTTTGTCCGAGTGTGATCAGGTTGCGCAGATGCCGCCGCCCGATCGATCCGTAACCGGCTACCAGAAATTTCATAAGAAGATCTCCCTGTCTGTATATTATTTAGAATTGTACCGTTAAAAAAAGGATCCTGGAGTCAGGATTCAGGATTCAGCTCTTCAGCTGCAGACCTTGACATACTGTGGGTTTAAAACAAAAAGCCGCACGTGTGCGCGGCCTTTTGCTGAAGTTCATATGCCGCCTTTCAGCTGCAGACGCTTTCGATCGTGCAGATCCCGAACTCCGGGACAGCGATCCCGGCAGCGGGGATGGCGGGACCGTCATCCGGCGCCGGGGCGGTGTTTTTCATCTCGAAAATCGGTGTTGCCGTGATCAGGTCCATAACGTTCCGATCGGCAAACACCCAGCCGGTGATCAATAATACGGAGAGAAAGATCGCGATGATCAGCGCGAGCATTTTTTTGTCTTTCAACATCACTGCACCTCACATTGTCCTTTTGCAGATATATAGTGCAAGGAAAGTACCAAACCGGAAAAATCACAGTCCGGCAGTCCGACGATCGGGCAGCGGCAACGGTATTGATAATATAATATGTATATATAAATATTGACGTAATACATCTAACGCTCTATAATCAGAATATGAAATCAATTCCTGTGCAGACTCCCGCCGCATTTTGCGGCGGCATCATCCAAAAGATCCGCAGCCTGGCCGCGGATGCGGTCATCAGAATGATCGTCCGCTGGGTGGTCATTTTTTCGGCCGCTGCCCATCTTTACCGGTTCGTCAATCCCCTTTTCAATCAGGACTCTCTGGGCGTTTACAGAAATGACATTGACCGGCTGCGCATGCTTTCCAACGGGCGCTGGGGTGTGCATCTGTATTATCTGCTGCGCGGCAGGCTGAGCGCTCCGCTGCTGATCGGCTGTCTGTCTGTCTTGTTCCTGGCAGCTGCTGTTGTCCTGACCGTCCGGATCCTCCGCATTCAGGAAAAGCTTCATATCCTGCTGCTCTGCGGGATCATTCCGTCCATGCGCCATGAGCTGGAGCGGCGTTTCTTCTTCTGAGTGCCCATGAAAAAGCATCTGTTTATCACCGAAAAGCACAGTCTTCCGGTGGGTGACCATAAGATTCGTCTGCTGGTTCTGCGGCCGCTGGAGCGGCATCCGCACCCGGTGCCCGGTGTCCTCTGGGTTCACGGCGGCGGGTATCAGTCGGGCTCGGCTGAGGAAATCTTCGGCACCCGGGCCCTCTCGCTGGTGGTCAAGTTCGGCGCGGTCCTGATCGCCCCGAACTACCGCCTGTCCAGACACCACCCGTATCCCGCTGCCCTGCAGGACTGCTACACGGCGCTGCTCTGGGTGAAGGAGCATGCACAGGAGCTGGGGGTGCGATCGGACCAGATCATGGTCGGGGGCGAGAGTGCCGGCGGGGGAATGGCGGCGGCGCTCTGCATGCTGGCCCGGGACCGTGGAGAAGTGAACATCGCCTACCAGATGCCGCTCTATCCCATGCTGGACGACCGCGATACGCCGTCTTCAAAGGACAACCACGCGCCGAACTGGAACACAAAACGCAACCGAAAGGCGTGGAAGCGGTATCTGCGCAGCGCCTACGGAACCGATCTTGTCCCGATCTATGCCGCTCCGGCCCGCTGTGAAGATTACCGGGGCCTGCCGCCCTGCTATACCTATGTCGGGGATATTGAACCCTTCTACTGTGAGACGCTGGACTATGTCCGGCATCTGCAGGAGGCCGGCATCGACGCCAATGTGGACGTGTATCCGGACTGGTTCCACGCCTATGATATCTTTTTCCCGACAAAAAGAGTGGTCCGGGAGGCGTTTGCACGCTTTGAGGAGCATTTCCGCTTTGCCATGGAGCACTACTTCGCACCGCAGAAGGACTGACGGGAAGAGGGCTCCGAAGACGAAAAACGAGACATCACCCCGCTTTCCGGGGCGATG
>CADBKS010000057.1 GCA_902795255.1 uncultured Chloroflexota bacterium | reverse complement strand
CTGCTGGACCTGATGTACCAGAACCCGGGCCTCACGCTCACGCAGCTGCTGGACTCGGATGAATTTACCTTCACCAGGTCCGAAGCCGTTTCGGATGAGACCGACAGCAATTACGCGGAATTTACCATATGAACGTCTACGAACGCTACGCCCCGTTTATACAGGACTACATCTACCGCTCCGGCTGGCAGACGCTGCGCGCGGTACAAAACGCCGCGGGTGAGGCGATCTTCAACACGGAAGACAACGTGCTGCTCTCCGCTTCCACCGCTTCCGGGAAAACCGAAGCCGCGTTTTTCCCGATCCTGACCCTGCTGGACGAGGATCCCTCCCGAACCGTGGGCGTGCTTTACATCGCCCCGCTGAAAGCGCTCATCAACGACCAGTTCGGCCGCCTGAACGAGCTCTGCGAAGAGGCCGGCATCGCCGTTTCCCGCTGGCATGGGGATGTGCCGCAGACCCAGAAGCGGAAACTGATGCGCAAGCCCTCCGGGATCCTGCAGATCACCCCGGAATCGCTGGAGTCCCTGATGATCAACAAGCACATGGAGATTCCCTCCCTTTTCGGGGACCTGCGCTTTATCGTCATCGACGAGATTCACTCCCTGCTGCGCGGCGACCGCGGGATGCAGACCTTCTGCCTGATCGAGCGGCTCTGCAAACAGGCGGGCTGCGATCCCCGGCGGGTCGGGCTTTCCGCCACCATCGGCGATCCGGAAGCCGCCGGACGTTTTCTGGCCGCGGGCAGCGGGCGGAAGACCTCCATCCCCCGTTTCGACGGCGGGCGGGAAGTCTGGCGCCTTTCCATGGAGCATTTCTTCAATACACCGCCGCAGGCGGATGAGAACAGCGCCGAACTGCCGGACCTCCCGGCCGCCGAAGCCCCGACGGATACCGCCCCGAAAGCGGCCGATCCCGGGATGGGCTATATCTTTGAGCATACTCGGGGCAAAAAGTGCCTCGTTTTCACCAACTCCCGCGAGGAGTGCGAAGCGGTCTGCCAGAACCTGCGGCAGTACTGCGAGGTCAACCATGAGCCGGAGCGTTTCCTGATCCATCACGGCAACCTTTCGGCTTCCTACCGCGAAAGCGCCGAAGAGGATATGAAGGATGACGACTCCCTCATGTCCGTCTGCGCGACCGCCACACTGGAGCTGGGGATCGACATCGGCCGCCTGGAGCGCGCCTTTCAGATCGACGCTCCGTTCACGGTCTCGGGCTTCCTGCAGCGCATGGGCCGGACCGGACGCCGGGGCGACCCTTCGGAGATGTGGTTCGTGATGCGGGAAGAGCACCCCGAACCGCGGGCCATGCTCCCGGAACGCATCCCGTGGTACCTGATCCAGGGGATCGCGCTCGTGCAGCTTTACATCGAGGAACGTTTCGTCGAACCGCCCCGCACCGAGCGGCTGCCATTCAGCCTGCTTTACCATCAGACGATGAGCACGCTGGCTTCCTGCGGGGAGATGACCGCAGGGGAACTGGCGTCGCGGGTCCTGCCGCTGTCGAGCTTCCACCGCATCACGCAGGACGATTTCCGCGTGCTGCTGAAGCACCTGCTGGAGATCGATCACATCAGCCGCACGGAAAACGGCGGGCTGATCGTCGGACTGGCGGGAGAGCGGATCGTAAGCAATTACAAGTTCTACGCGGTGTTCCAGGAAAATATCGAATACGCCGTACGGGCCGGGTCTGAAGAGATCGGCACCATCGTGAAACCGCCGCCGACAGGGGAAAAGATCGCCATCGCCGGCCGGGTCTGGGTGGTGGAAGAAGTCGACCACAAAAAACGCGTGGTCTGGTGCACGATGGTCAAGGGGAACATCCCCGCCTACTTCGGCGACGTGGCCGGCGACATCCACACCCGGATCCTCGAACGGATGAAGGGCGTGCTGGGTGAGGAGAAAAGCTATCCCTACCTGATGCGCCACGCCGTCTGCCGCCTGAAAGAAGCCCGAGACAGCTTCCGCCTGTCCGGCATCGCGGACCGCCCGCTGATCCACCTCGGCGGCAATATGTGGGCGCTCTTCCCGTGGCTGGGCAGCTATGCCTTTCTGGCGCTGGAACGCTTTCTCAAGATCCGCTGTGCCGAGCGTCTGGGCCTGAAGGGGCTGGCGCCTTCCCGTCCCTATTACCTGCAGTTCACCATGAAGGTCAGCGAGGCGGAATTCTACGAGATCACCGCGGAAGAGGCAGCAAAGGACTTTGACCCGCTGGAACTGGTCTACCCGAAGGAAGTGCCGGTCTTCGAAAAATACGACGAATTCGTCCCCGAAGAGCTGGTCCGCAAGGGCTTCGCCCTGGGCGTCCTGGACACCGCCGAAATGAAGCGCCGCGTCCTGAGCTGGAGCAAAGAGCAGTAAGCAGGCCGCATCACGCGAAGCACAGTCTTTCGATTGCCGGAAGCAAAGCAAAGAGACTCTGCCATTTTTTACGGACAAGTCTGAAAAAACCTGTACATCTGTCGGCCCTGACATATTCACCGGGAAAGAAGCTCTTCTCCGCAGTCAGGCATATAAAATCCAAATCGGACCCTATTGTCTCCGAACAAGCCTCCGGGGAGTGGTCCTCTCTGACACTTTTTGAACGACCGGCCCCGGCGCCTCGGCAAGGACAAATAATCCGGGGTGCCGGGGGCAGCGGGCGGCTTTAGCCGGCCCGTGCCCCCGGCTAAACAAACACGGCGCGGCCAACGGCTCATGCAAACACACGAACACCCGTGCCGCGCCTTATGCGAAGCACAGACTTTCGATTGCCATGAGCATATCAAAGTGACGAATTACGGAAGGAAAAAGCAGGCTGTTTTATGCACGACATCTGGAATCCATGGCACGGGTGCAGGAAATGCAGCGAGGGCTGTCAGAACTGTTATATGTACTATCTGGACGACCTGCGCGGGCGGGACGGCGGCGAGATCACACGGACGAAGGCGGGCTTCAATTATCCGCTTTCAAAAGACCGGAACGGCCGCTGGAAGGTCCGTCCGGGCGAGATGCTGCGGGTCTGCATGACCTCCGACTTCTTTCTGGAAGAGGCCGACCCGTGGCGGGAGGAAGCCTGGGACATCATCCGGATGCGGCCGGACGTGAAGTTCTTCCTGCTCACCAAGCGTCCCGAACGCGCCGCGGCCCATCTGCCGGCGGACTGGGGAGACGGCTGGGAGAACGTGATGTTCAACGTCACCTGCGAGAACCAGCGCCGGGCGGACGAACGCATCCCGATCCTGCTGGAGCTGCCGTTCCGGCACAAGGGGATCATGTGCGCCCCCTTCATCGGGGCCGTGAGCATCCGCGAATACCTGCCCGCCGGCCAGATCGAACAGGTGCTGTGCGACGGAGAGAATTACGGCGGGGCAAGACCGTGCCGGTACGAATGGGTGAAAGCACTGCGCGATGAATGCGCGGCCTTTGACGTGACCTTCGTTTTCTGCGGGACGGGGCGCCGCTTTATCAAAGACGGCAGGCTTTACCGGCTGGAGGAAAACGGGGTCCAGAGCCAACAGGCTTTCCGCTCCGGGCTGAGCTATCAGGGAAAGCCACTGACCTTTGACCTGCGGGACCCGCTGGGGTTCCCAATCCCGGAGAATGACCTGTATACGCCCGTTTTCAGGGAGCGCTGCCAAAGCTGCGGGATGAAAATGATCTGCAACGGCTGCAGCAATTGCGGGAAATGCCGGAACGGATAAAAATCCACAGGCCGAAAGCAGCCGGAAAGACTTATAATTATAGGGTCAGACGGATCCCTTCCGCCTGACGGATCGAGGGTCTGATGAAATTCAATCGCGATTCGTTTTCCGGCAATACGATCCTGCGCAGGCTTCTGGTCTGCTTTGTCGTCAGCACATTCTTCCCCACCGTCATGATCACGGTGCTGCTGTGCATGCGTTTTGAACAGAATTACCGTTCTGCAGCAGAAGCCCAGACAGTGATCTCCGAGAACCTGATCAAAGCCTATGTCGAAAGCTACTGCGATGAGATCGATACCATCTCTTCCGCGCCGTATTATCACAGCTATTTCTCCTCCCGGAAGAAGATCGACCCGGCCGATCCGGACTATCTGACAAAACTGAGCGACTTCCAGGCGGAGATGCAGGATCTGATCAACCTGACGACCCTTTCCCACTCCGACATCCGCGACCTGGTCATCTATTCCGACGGCCAGCTGCTGTTTTTCCCGCTGTTTTACAATGAATACCGCTATTTCCGGAACAACATGGTCCTCGAGGAACAGCCCTGGTATGACCACGCGCTGGAACGCAACGGGAAAACGGCTTTCACCCCCTCCCGGGCAGCTTCCGATGACCCGGAAGCGCTGCTGGATGTTTCCAACTATTACGTGACCCGGAAGATCCGCAACCTGCGGCAGCCGGATCAGGTCAACCTGATGATCCTGAACCTGCAGTCCTCGAATTTTGAATCCCGGCTCAAAAACATCGGCCTGCTGTATGATTCCTTCGCCGTCATCACCAATGAGAAGCAGGAGCTGATCTATTCCGGCCGTCCGCTGACCGGGGAGGCCTTCAAAAACATCCTTTCGGGGAAACAGTTCCGCTATGACGGGAGCCTGTGGAACAGCCTTTCCTCCCACGACCCGGAGCAGGCACTCAACGTCCGCGTCGTTTATTCCCTGGATGAGATCAGCCGCCATATCCGCTCCCTGATCTGGAGCGCGGTCGGGATCTACACGGTGTGCATCATCATCGCGCTGCTGCTTTTCTATTCACTGAACCGCTGGATCGTCAACTCCACCGCTACCCTGCAGCAGACCTTCCGCCAGCTGGAGGACGGCAACCTGCAGGTACGCTGTCCGGAAGTAGAGGTCGAGGAGTTCAACCGCATCGGCACCTCGCTGAATGACGTGATCATCAAGCTGGATGAAAAGATCAAAAACGAATACATGCTGACGATCCAGCAGAAATCGCTGCAGCTTTCCGCGCTGCAGTCGCACATCCAGCCGCATTTTCTCATCAACACGATCTACTGCTTCATCGCCCTGAACCAGATCGGGGAGACCCGCAAGCTCAATGACGGGTTCTACAGCCTGGCGCACCTGCTGCGCTATGTGCTGAACAAGGAACATTATTCGACGATCGGGAAGGAATGCGGATTTCTGGAGGATTACCTGAAGCTGCAGAAGCTGCGCTTTGCAGAGCGGCTGAGCTATGAGATCGACTGCCCGGAGGAATACCGGCAGATCCGGATCCCGCGCCTGATCCTGCAGCCGCTGGTTGAAAACGCGGTCATACACGGCATCGAACCCTGTGAACACCCCTGCTTCTGCCGCATTTCCGTCCGCCGGGAAGAGGAGCGGCTGATGATCCTGGTGGAAGACAACGGCATCGGCTTCGACGCGGAAGCCGTCCGGGAAAAGCTTTCCCGTGAGGGGAAGGATGCTTTCATGAATACAAAGACGACCGTGGGCCTGCCGTATGTGCAGGGCTGCCTGCTGCTCTGGCAGCCGGCAGCCGAGCTGCACCTTTCCAGCGGTGAAACGACCCGGGTCGAACTTCAGATCCCGTGGGGAGAACTGGTAAATGAACCTGCTGATCACTGATGATGAACCGCTGATCCATGTTTCGATCGAATACAGCCTGAAGGAACTCGGGGACCCTACCCTGCAGGTGTTCCATGCCGCCAACGGCGCGGAGATGCTGCGGGTGATGGAGGAGCAGGACATCGATATCGCGCTGGTCGATATCCGCATGCCGGGGATGGACGGGCTGACCGCCATCGATACTGCGCGGAAACGCTGGGACAAGACCCATTACTATATCATGAGCGGCTTCAGCGAGTTTGAATACGCCCGTGAAGCCGTGCGCCTGCAGGTCACCGACTATCTGCTCAAACCACTGAGTTCGGAACAGCTCTCGGCGATCCTTGAACAGGTCCGGCAGGAAAAGGACCGGGAGGCTGAACAGATCCGCGAAGCCATGCACGCCTGGCTGGCCGGAACGCTCCACAAACATGACGTCTCCGCCCTGTACGCGCAGTCCTGCATCAGCGCGGTGCTGCTCTGCTGCTGCGACAGCCCCCGGGAAGAGCTCCGGAACAGGCTCCCGAAAGTTCCGGAAAATGCCGGTCCCGATCTGGTCACCATTCCCTGCCGGGAAGGGCAGCTGATGCTCCTCTATGGCCGGGACAGAGACCGGGTAAAAGCGGTCCTGCGCGGACTTTCCGCGGAAAAACTCCCCGAAGACCTCACCTGCTTTGCCACACAGGTCAGCGAAGACCCCGGCGTTCTCGGAAAAGATATGCACCGGATCCTGGACCTTTCCCCCATCCGCGTCTTCCGCGGGACCGGCCAGCTGTGGAAGCTGAAGCAGCTTTCCGGAACACCGGACGAAGATGCAGCCCGGGCGAAGGAATGGATCGAACTGCGCGGCTGCCTTCAGGAAAAACGCCATGCCGATTTCGTCGCCAAAAGCGCCGGCCTGATCCCTTCCCTCAGCAGCATGCCCCCCGCGGAGCTGCGGCACCTTTCCGCTTTTCTGCGCATCATCACCGCACGGGAGCTCCCGGAAAACGCGGGGCCGGAAGCTGTCGCGGCTTTTCTGAAGGACACCGGTGAAAAACTGATCATCCGCGAAACCGCGCAGGACCGGATCGACGCGGTGATCGAGTATGTACAGGAAAATTTCTGCGAGGATATATCGATCGCGAAGCTTTCAATGGAGTTCGAGCTGTCGCCGAACTACCTCGGGGCGCTTTTCCGGAAAAAACTCGGCGTCAGCTTCGTGGACTATCTGACCTCGCTCCGCATCGCCAGGGCCAAGGAGCTTCTGGCTTCCGACACGCTGTCCGTCCGGGAGATCGGGGAATCCGTCGGCTATTACAGCCAGAGCTATTTCAACAAGATCTTCATCCGCAAAGAAGGCTGCACACCGGGAGAGTATCGGAGAGCACGGGGAGCGGACTCCGCACGCTCAGTGAAAAGTGAAGGGTGATATCAGTGATATCAGGATTCAGGAGTCAGGATCCAGCGGGAAACAGTGTCGCTGCGCGACGGGTTAAGATAGGGCCGATACCTGCGGGGACAGTTCCATTCGGCACAAGTGCCTCACAGAAACCGTTACCGCAGGGACATTTCGTAATGAGCATAGCGGGACGCGGAGCGTTATCTTAAACGACGCGAAGCGTCACCTTAACTTCACTCTTCACACTTCACTCTTCACTCTCATCGTAAGCGAAGCGTTAAATAGCGAGAGTTCCCTTCCCGGGAGCCCTCTTTTGAAACACTCTTTATTTTCGAAACATCGGGTCAGAAGATCCGGACATCTCCGTTCATCAGGTGCAGTTCCGGGAACAGGCTGTAGATCCCGCCCGGGACTTTCGCGTCAAAATACGCCTTCAGTTTGATGGCTTCCATCAGGTGGTAAGCCGAGTTCGGATGGACGCCCTTCCGGGTGATCAGGTCGATCATCCGTTCTTCAAACGTCATCTGTACATCCTTGCACATCAGGTCGCAGAGGTTGATGATCTTCTCGCACTCCGTATACGCATGGTTCCGGATAAATTCCGTCCGGAAAGCATTCTCCGGCAGATAACCGCCCGCCACGCAGGTGTCATCATTATTCAGGTAGGAATGCGTCAGACAGACAGCAGACGACTCAATATCATACCCCAGCCCGGTCAGGTACTCATAACCGAGAAGGTCATGAAAAACGACCTCATGCGTGTCTTTTTTCCCGATATCGTGGACCATGCCCAGGGCTTCGGCGAAATCCGCGTCCTCCCCGATCGCGCCGGCGATCACACCGGCCGCGTGTCCGACGGCCCGGCAGTGGGTGATCCAGGGCCGGTTGTCCGGGTTCTGCCATGCGTTCTGAAGAAGTGATTCAGCAAGTTCTTTTGTCAGTCTCATTCGTAGTTTACCTTCCGTGGTATAAAATGTACTTCTCTCAGCGTAATTTCAGCTTTTGCGATTACAGATGATTTTAACGTAAAACGAGGAGATCGGATAAACGAAAGCCCGACCGAAATCGGGCTCCCGTTTTACAGATCATTCCGGACGATTATTCGTAGAATTCGCCCGCTTCTTTGTACATATTCTCAACAGCCTCTTCCGGGGACATTCCGCCGATCAGGCATTCCTGAACGTATTTGGTGATGACGTTGTCTTTGATCTCAGGATAGAATTCATCGAACGGCATCTTGATGACGATGTCCATCTGGCCGACAGCAACGTCAAGATACGGGTAATCCTTCAGTTTTTCCTGGAAGGCGGTGGAGTTGAGGGCTGCTTCGGAGGTCGGCAGGTAGCCGGTACCGGCGGCATAGCGGCCGGCGACGTCAGCGCTGCACATGTATTTCATGAATTTCCAGCAGGCTTCTTCTTCTTCCTTGCTCATGCCGTCGAAGGCGATCAGGTTGGAACCGCCGGGGACGTAACCGCGGGTGACATCAGCCGGGATGTAGGCAACGCCGACTTCGAACGGGCTGTTGTCGGAGAGGCTGCGGTACTGGGCAATGCTCTGGAAGGTCATGTTGACGATACCGGCCATGAAGGCATTGCGGAGCGCGGCGTTGGAGGCATAGTCTTCACCTTCGGGGATGTAGCCGATGCCTTCATCCATCATGTTCTTCCACAGGGTCAGGGCTTTGACGCCGGAGCCGTCATCATGGAAGCCGATGTTGGTTTCTTCATCGTTGAAGACCTGACCGCCGGCAGTGACGACGAGCGCCATGTAGTACCAGGAGTCACCAAGCGGAATACCGAAACCGTACTGACCATCTTTCGTCAGCGCGCGGGCGGCTTCCATCAGTTCATCCCAGGTTTCCGGAGCCTTATCGAAGCCGGCTTCCTTCAGTCTGTCCACGTTGTAGTACATCACCGGGATGGAACGGCCGTTCGGCAGGGAGATGAGCTTGCCATCATAGTAGGAATAGTCCAGAAGACCCGGATACAGAGCGTTCACATCGAAATCGGGATCGTTCTCAGCATACGGAGTCAGGTCCAGAAGGAGATCCTGCGTGGCGTAGATACCGATACGGGTCAGTTCGGTCTGCATGACGTGCGGGGGGTTTCCGCCGGCGATCGCAGCCTGTACCTTGGTCCCGGCTGTCGTATAGTCGCCCTGGTAGATGCAGTCAACGTAAACTTCATCCTGGGATTCGTTGAACTCATTGACCAGCTGCTGAACCAGTTCACCGGTAGCACTGCCCATGGAGTGCCAGAACTCGATCTTCACAGGATCCGCAAAGACCGATGCAGTCACACATAAAAGTGCGAGGACAACAAGAAGGGATAACAGTTTTTTCATCTTTCTCTCCTTTATAATTTTTTAATTGATCCGGCGGATCAATTATTTACCATTCTTTCGGCTCACTTTTTCATGCGCATGGCAGTCGGAAGTGAGTGTTTCGGCGCGGCACGATCGCTCGTGTGTTTGCATAAGCCGCTGGCCGCGCCTTGTTTTTTAGCCGGGGGCACGGGCCGGCTAAAGCCGCCCGTCGCCCCCGGCACCCCGATATTTAAGTGCCATGGCCGACAGGCCTGCTTTTCTGAATCGCCTCTTTATGAGGCACTCAGACATACAACAGTTACCCGTTATATCAGCTCACTTTTTTCATGCGCATGGCAGTCGGAAGTGAGTGTTTCGGCGCGGCCCAGTCGCCCGTGTGTTTGCATAAGCCGCCGGCCGCGCCCTGGTTTTTTAGCCGGGGGCACGGGCCGGCTAAAGCCGCTCGTCGCCCCCGGCACCCCGATATTTAAGGGCCATGGCCGACAGGCCTGCTTTTCAGGATCGTCTCTTTATGAGGCGCTCTTATATACAGCGTTCATCCGTTATATCTGCTCACTTTTTCATGCGCAGCGCCGTGATTGGACCGGGGCTATTTGATGCCCGAATAGACAAAGGCGTTGCGGATCTTCTTGCTGGCCAGGACGTACAGCAGCAGCATCGGAAGTACGAGCAGCATGTTGCCGGCCATGATGATGTTCCAGCTCTGGATGGCGTCCGCGTCACGCAGCAGCGCGATCCCGATCGGCAGGGTGCGGAACCGTTCCTTACTGGTCATGATCAGCGGCCAGAAGTAATTGTTCCAGTTGGAGATGAACGATAGCAGCCCGATGGTGACCAGCGCGGATCTTGACATCGGCATCATGATCTTCCACATGATCTTCAGGTCGCTGGCGTTGTCCATCTTGGCAGCTTCGATCACTTCGGACGGGACCTGCAGGAAATACTGCCGCAGCAGGAAGATCCCGAACGGGTTGGAAATAAAGGGCACGACCAGCGAGATATAGTTATCCAGCAGTTTCATTTTGCTGAACATGAAGTAGACCGGCAGGAAGGTGATCTGCATCGGGATCATCTGACCGAGCATGACCAGCGCGAAGATCAGCGGTTTAGCCTTGAAATCATAGCGTGTCAGCCCGTAAGCGCACGGAACGATGATCAGGTACTGCAGCAGCACGACGCAGACCGCCACGATAATGGAGTTCCGCAGGTACATCCAGACGTTGATCGTGTTGAAGACCTTCGGGTAATTCTCCCACTGCGGGGAAGCCGGCAGCAGGGAAGGCGGGACCAGGACGGTCTCATGCAGGGTTTTCAGCGAAGTGCTGATCATCCAGAAGAAAGGAAACGCCATGATCACGATCAGGATGATCTTGCCGGCTATATCCAGGAAGTTCAGCACACCGTCAAGTACTTTGTTGCGTTCTTTCATTTTCCCTGCTCCTTTACTGGTAATAAACCCGGTTCCTGCTGACCCTGAACTGGATGAACGTGATCACACAGACAAAAACCAGCAGCACGACGCCCGCGGCGCAGGCCTGGCCCGGCTTGGAGTAGCGGAAGGCGTAGTCGTAAATGTAGTAGACCAGTGTGTTGGTCGAATTCAGCGGGCCGCCGCCGGTCATGACGCTGACGCTGTCGAAGACCTTGAAAGAGGCGATCGTCGCCACGACGGAAATGAAAAGGATCGTCGGGGAGATCATCGGCAGGGTGATCTTGAAGAACACCCGGACCGGCGGGGTATCGTCCATCTCCGCGGCTTCATATACGGTCGTCGGGATGTTCTGCAGCGCCGCCATGATCAGCAGCACATAGTAGCCGAGCCCTTTCCAGATCTGCACGAGCGTCAGGGAAAACAGCGCCGTATCCGGCGAGGCCAGGAACGTGCTCGTCGGCAGCCCGAGCGTCTTCAGGACAAAATTGAACAGACCGTATTTCGAATCCATCAGCCACAGGAAGAGGGTCGAAACGGAGACCATGGAAATGATGTGCGGGGTGAAAATGAAGGTCTGCACCGATTCATTCAGCCTGCGGTTCCGCTTGGAGTTCAGCCACACCGCGATCAGCACCGCCAGCGCCATGGTGAAAACCACGGTGATGAGCGTATAAACCATGGTGTTCCCGATCACCCGGTGGAAATCCTTGGACTTGATCAGGATCTGATAGTTTTTCAGCCCCACATACTTGGGCGTTTTGGTGATCAGGCTGCCGCCGTAAAGGGAACGGTAAAACAGGTACCCCAGCGGATAAACGGTGAAGATGAACAGGAGGATGACGGCAGGCGCGGTCAGAAGGTAGCCCTTCAGGCGGTCCTGCCGCTCGATTTTCGTCAGGGTCGAAGTTTTGGTGTTCATGCGGTTTTTTCTCCGAAACACGAGGCGGCTGCTTTCCGGTTCTCATCCGTGAAGGGAACACGCATGGTATCCGCACCGAAAAGATACATCGCATCAAAGACGGCACTCGCAGTAATGTTCGCGTTGTCGGGAATATCGTTCTCGCTCTTGCACATCAGGGTGCCGTATTTCGTCGCAAGGGAATAAATGATCTCGGAGCCCAGCATTTCCTTGGTCTGCACCCGGGCGGGGATATTGATCCCCTTCGCCGGATCGACCGCGGTGAGGTTCACCTTCTCCGGCCGGATCCCGAGCTTTTTCCCGTCCGGCAGGACGCCGTCGATGATGTTGGTCTGCGGAGTCCCGATAAACTGTGCCGTATAAATACAGTTCGGATCGTGGTAAAGCTCCCGCGGGCCGGACTGCTGGACGATCTTGCCTTTGTCCATCAGGACGATGTCATCGGCCATGGACATGGCTTCCACCTGATCATGCGTGACGTAAACAAACGTCGTGCCCAGGTTTTTGTGCATGTTGATCAGTTCAACGCGCATCTGCGCGCGAAGTTTTGCGTCCAGGTTGGAGAGCGGTTCATCCATCATGAACACCTTCGGCTTCTTGACCATCGCGCGGGCCAGGGCGACACGCTGGCGCTGGCCGCCGGAAAGGTTCGCCGGTTTGCGTTTCAGGTACTCGGTCAGGCCGACGGTCTCACAGACCTCCTGGATGCGGCGCTTCCGCTCTTCCTTCGGGATTTTCTGGTTGACAAGGCCGAATTCAATGTTTTCTTCCACTGTCATCGTCGGATAAAGCGCGTAGTTCTGGAAAACCATGGAAATGTCGCGCTTTCCCGGGGGAACATCGTTCACGCGGATATCATCGATATAAATATCCCCGGCGGTCAGCTTTTCAAGGCCGGTGATCATCCGGAGCGTCGTCGTCTTTCCGCAGCCGGAAGGACCGACCAGCACGGTGAAAGACCCGTCGCGGATCTCCAGATTCAGGTTTTCGATCACGACCTCGCTGCCGTAGGCTTTCGTTACGTTTTTTAAAGAAATAGAGCTCAACGTTCCCCTCCTTCAGACCTTTTGATTTCATTGTAGCGGAGACGGAAGGGACTCCACCTTGCTTTTTTCACCAAAACCGGTGCTTTTTTCCACACAAACAAAACCCCCGGGCGGGTGTTCCCGTCCGGGGGTTCAGCGGATCACGGCAGCCTTTTCAGGCCGGCCGGCCGGTCATTATTTGAAAGCGACCATGGTGTTGGCAAGGGCCATGGTGGTCATCAGGAACGCATTCAGGAAAGCCGGGGTCCAGACGTTGCCGGTCTTCTTATAGAGATTGCGGGAGATGATGGCCGCGATCGAAAGGGTCGGGACCATGGCGACCAGGACGATGCCGGAAAGCGCGGAACCAGGATGGGCCGCAACACCCGTGGAGAACAGGGTAATGTACTGGCGGGCAAGCCAGATGATGGCACCGCCGGCATTGAGGGCGATGGCCAGCAGATAGCCCGCGAAGCCCTTCGTACCTTCGGTGGTGGTGTTGATGGTGATCCCGATGGTGGAGATCAGATAGAACGCCAGGAAGGTCGGCAGATAGCGCAGGATCGCCGGGACGATAGAGAAGTCGAAGGTCTTGAAGGCGAAGGTCCAGATGCGGAAGTCAGCCTTGAAGAGCGCATCCATCAGGAAAAGGACCGCATAGGCGATGACGAACGTGACACAGGCGGTGCAGAGCCCGGCGACGATCGCCATGGGTTTGAAGCTCAGCCCATAGTTTGCAAGACCCAGACCGTCTTTGGACTTGAGGAAGACGTAGACGGTGGAGGTGATGCACAGGCTCATCAGCGCGCAGCCGATCGTCCAGTAGGCGATGGAGTTCATGCCCGGGGCGGTCCAGACGGCATAATTCTGGTACATCGGGGTCTTCGCGACAACAGCCAGCAGCGCACCGGCAGCGATCATCACGCAGCAGCCGACCGTCAGACCGGCCTGCTTCTTTTTGGCCAGGTTCAGGATCAGCATCGCACAGCCGCAGACGGCGATCACGATGCCCGCCCAGAACAGGATGTTCACACTCTTGCTGCCCGCACCGTCATCCATGAGCGGGGTGAAGAAGAGAGCCGGGAGCAGGACCGCGATGATCAGGATCACGACGGTCAAACAGAGCTTGCCGCCCTTCGGGGAAGGCAGCGTCTGCAGTTTGCCGGTGTTTGCCTTTTTGAAGAAAGGCAGGCTCAGCAGGATGGTCGCGACGGCAATGATCAGCATCACGAAGCCGACCAGGGCGACGCATTCAAAGAATTCCTTCCACTGCCAGATCTGGCTTTCCGGAGCGATATCCTTCAGCAGGGAAGCATAATCGGCGAAAGCAGTCTGATAGAAGGAAATGGCCATGGCCGTGGTGGTCTTGGAGAAATGGTTCCACGGATGGGTCTGGGCCGGTTCGTAGACGATGCGGCGGCCGCCGTCGGAAGTTTCATACCAGACACCGGCCTGAGCGGGTTCACTCTGCTGCAGGAAGGTCATGCCGTCCGGGACAGAGACGAAGTCCTTATGGCGGACGGTCCCGCCTTCAACGGTCGGATCATTGAAGAAGAATTCATCGTACTGCGCGGCGACCTTCCCCATGATGCGTCCGCCGCCCAGGGCATCGGCCGTGGCAGCGTCCACACCGACAAACGCGGTGTACATGAAGTCTGAGCCTTCGGTCAGCCCGGCATAGACCTTGCGGACGCCGGATTCGGCAGCCTGCTGTTCGTCCATCGCCAGGGCCATGGTGCTGGAGAAACCGCCCATGGAGTGGCCGGTCACACCGGTCATACATGTACTGGACGGCGTCGTTCATGGAGTTCGCCCAGAAGGGGAGCCAGATCCCGAAGAAGCTGGTGTCAGCATAAACGGAGTGGTCCAGCGCGGAATGACCGTGGTCATACTGGTCCAGCGCCAGGACGACAAAACCGCGGCGGGAAAGCTCGATGGCATTGGCATCCTGCATTTCGGCAGAGTTCAGGTAACCGTGGGTGACGATGATCGTCGGCTTCGGGTTATCGGCAGAAGCGTCTTTCGGCATATAGAGCAGGCCGCTGAGCTGACCGTGCCCGCCGTCAAAGCTGATGCGGCTGACCGTGACAGCCCCGTTTCCGGAGTTGAACACACCGGCCAGAATGCTGCCGAGCAGGATCAATGCTAACGCGCAGCACAGCAAGACAAGTGTACTTTTTTTGATTTTCATAAATCCTCCATCAATTTCCTTACATATTCGGGGAAATTTAAAACTATTATAATAATACACGCCATAAAAAGCAACGATCCGGCCCGAACAGGGCTTCCCCGCGGCCGGTCCCGCGCTCCTCCGGTTTGCGGAGTTTTTCTCCAGAAAATCCGGGACGGGTATAATAATAAAGGTCATGCGCATCAGGCGCGTGAGAAAGCATAAAATGCGGCAGCCGTCCGGCTGATCCGAATTGTCAAAGGAGTTTTTTGGAAGAATGAAAAAGACAGTATTGCGGAAGTACGCGCGGCTGATCGCGCAGTGCGGTGTAAATGTTCAGAAAGGGCAGGAAGTGTTCATCACGGCCGGACTGGATCAGCCCGAATTCGTACAGATGGTCACGGAGGAATGCTATAAACTCGGCGCAAGCCGTGTCGTGGTCGACTGGGACTATCAGCCGCTGGCAAAGACCCATTATAAATACTGCACGGTAGAAACCCTGGGCGAGCTGACCGGCTATCAGAAAGCCCGCTGGGAACATTACGTCGAAAAGATCCCCTGCCGCATCTACCTCGAGTCCGATGACCCGGACGGGCTGAAGGGCATCGATCTGGAAAAAATGCTGAAAGCCCAGCAGATGCGCTACCCGCTCATCAAAGGCTACCGGGACGCGCTGGAAAACAAATATCAGTGGTGCATCGCGGCAGTCCCCGGTGCGGCCTGGGCGAAAAAACTTTTCCCCGAGCTGTCCAAACATCAGGCGATCGAAAAACTGTGGGAAGCGATCCTTTCCACCAGCCGTGTGAACGATGACCCGGTACAGGCCTGGAAGGAACACAATCAGGACCTGCATGACCGCTGCGCCTACCTCAACAGCCTCGGCATTGACAAGCTGCACTACACCGCGTCCAACGGGACCGACTTCACTGTCGGCATGATCCCCGAAGCCGAATTCAAGGGCGGCGGCGACACCAGCCTGCAGGGAATTTTCTTCAATCCGAACATCCCGACGGAAGAATGCTTTATCTCCCCGATGCGCGGCGTGGCCGAGGGGAAGGTCGTGGCTTCCATGCCGCTGAGCCGCCAGGGACAGCTGATCGAGAATTTCTGGATCCGCTTCCACGAGGGGAAAGCGGTGGAATGGAACGCTGAGAAAAACAACCAGCTGCTCACGAACATCATCACCGCCGATGAAGGCGCCGCCTATCTCGGTGAATGCGCACTGGTGCCGTATGCCTCTCCGATCCGTCAGAGCGGGCTGCTTTTCTATAACACGCTCTTTGATGAAAACGCCGCCTGCCACCTGGCGCTGGGCATGGGGTTCGCAGACACGATCCGCGGTTTTGAGGAAAAGACGCTGGAAGAATGCCGGGAGCTCGGCATCAATGACTCCATGGTGCACGTGGATTTCATGATCGGGACCGAAGATCTGAATATCGACGCCATCACCCGGGACGGGAAGACGGTACCGGTTTTCCGGAACGGGAACTGGGCTTTCTGAGTTTCTGAATAAAGCAAAACGAAACAAAACACTCCTGACCGGTGCCGGCCGGGAGCGTTTTGTTTTATCACTTTGATGCGCACATGGCAGTCGGGAGACTATGCTTCGCATGGCGCGGCACAGGTGTTCGTGTGTTTGCATAAGCCGCTGGCCGCGCCAAGTTTATTTAGCCGGGGGCACGGGCCGGCTAAAGCCGCCCGTTGCCCCCGGCACCCCGTTATGGCGTCTGAGACGACAGGTTTGTTTTTATGTCCCGGCTCTCGGTAAGACACACTGGCAATCAGCTGATGTCACCTTTTATATATGCTGATGGCAATCGGGAGACTGTGCTTCGCATGGCGCGGCACGGGTGTTCGTGTGTTTGCATAAGCCGGGCATGCATCGTATGGTGCGGACTGTGTCCGCGCCTTTTTATATGCGGTGCAGGAGCTTCGCAGCGCCGGGTTTATTTAGCCGGGGGCACGGGCCAGCTAAAGCCGCCCGCTGCCCCCGGCACCCCGTTATGGCGTCTGAGACAACAAATAGAATTGCATAATCTCATCTCCCGATCAGACTCAGCCACACAGCGCGGCCCGGCGGGAGTTTGAGAGGGAAAGATATTGCTTTTTTTTCGGTTTTATGGCAACATTAGTTTTATGGCAACATTAAAAGATGGCAGTCTGCGGAAACAGGCGGATGCGGGATCTCACAGAAGGGAACAACATATTCATGAAGAAAAGCCTCGACAAATTTCTTTCCTCGGGCGGGAAACGGCTTATCCTTGTCGCTGATGACGAAATGATCAACCGCGAACTGCTCGGAATGGTCCTGCAGGAAGACTACGATGTTCTCTATGCGGAAAACGGACGGGAAACGCTTGAACAGATCCGGGAGCACCGGGATTTTCTTTCCATCGTGCTGCTGGACCTGATGATGCCGGAAATGAACGGGCTGGAGCTTCTGGAGATCCTGCGGGCCGACCCGGAGCTTTCACGGATCCCGGTCATCGTCCTCACATCCGACCAGGAATCCGAGATCCGCAGCCTTGAACTGGGCGCGGCGGACTTCATCCCCAAGCCCTATCCCCAGCCGGGTGTGATCCTTGCCCGTGTTCACCGTACGATCGAACTGTATGAAGACCGTCTGACGATCCAGACCACCGAACGCGATCCGCTCACGGACCTCTACAACCGCGAATATTTTTTTCACTACGCCGAACTTTTTGACCAGTATCACCGGGACACCGCGACAGATGCAGCCGTGCTGGATATCCGTCAATTCCACATCATCAATGAACGGATGGGCGCGGCCTTTGCCGATGACGTGCTTTACCGGGTCGCGCAGAAGATCCGGACGGCTGTGGAAAGCAGCGGCGGCATCGTCTGCCGCAGAGAAGCGGACACCTTCCTGATCTACTGCCCACACCGCACAGACTACGGCGAAATTGCCGACAGCATCACGGAAAGCCTTTCAGCCGATGAAAGCGCGCCGATCAATATCCGTCTGCGCATCGGCATTTATGCCGAAACCGACCGGGAACTGCCCATGGAACGGCGCTTCGACCGCGCCAAATTGGCGGCCGACTCGATCCGGACCTCTTTTGCCAGGAACATCGAATACTATGACAGCCGCCTGCATGAAAAGGAACTGTTTGAAGCCCGGCTGATAGAGGATTTCAGCAAAGCCATCGGGAAGGGGGAATTTCAGGTCTTCTATCAGCCGAAATACGACATCCGTTTCCCGATCCCGCGCATCGACAGCATGGAAGCGCTGGTCCGCTGGAACCATCATCAGTACGGCATGATCTCCCCGGGAGTCTTTGTGCCCCTTTTCGAGGAAAACGGTCTGGTCCCGGAGCTGGACCGCTTCGTCTGGCGAACAGCTGCCGCTCAGATCCGCAAATGGAAAGAGGAGCTCAGCTTCACGGTCCCGGTCTCCGTGAACGTCTCCCGCGTGGATATGTACGATCCGACCCTGAGCGGGACCCTGCTGCAGATCGTGGAGGAAAACGGCATCACCGCCGGTGAGCTGCACCTCGAAGTCACGGAATCCGCCTACACACAGGATTCGGACCAGATCATTCAGACGGTCAAACACCTCCGCAGTCTCGGATTCCGCATCGAGATGGATGACTTCGGCACCGGCTATTCCTCCCTGGGTCTGATCTCGGAGCTGCCCATCGATACGCTCAAACTGGATATGCAGTTTGTGAAAAACGCCTTCAACCGCCGCAAAGACACCCGAATGCTGGAGATCATCATCGATATTGCCGACTATCTGGGCGTACCGGTCGTGGCGGAAGGCGTGGAGACCGCCGAACAGGTCAACGCGCTGAAAGCGATCGGATGCGACCTTGTTCAGGGGTATTATTTCTCAAAACCGCTGCCGGCCGACCAGCTGGAGCCGCTGATCCGCGAATCGCTGGAAGCGTGCAGCAATGATGGCGGGGACGGTCAGCCGGCGGAAAACAGCAGCCACAATTTCGGCCGCATCGCCCACGCGCTGACCAGCGGGTTTGAATCCATCTACTATGTCAACGCGGAAAACGGCCACTATATCCGTTTCCATTCCGACAGCCGGGAACACGACCCGGAGATCGAACAGAGCGGTTCCGATTTCTTCCGGGACGCCCGGAACAGCATCCTTCAGTATATCCACCCGGATGATGCGGACCTGCTCATCCCCTATCTGGATCGGGAAAGCCTGATGGCAAGGCTGGAAGATCCGCACCCGATATCCGTTACCTACCGTATGGAACTCGGCGGCAGGACCGTTTTTTACAATCTCAAAGCAGTCCGCTCCGAATCCCGCGGCGGGCACCATATCGTGATCGGGGTCTCCAACGTGGACCGCCAGATCCGGAACAGCGGGGAAAACGGACATGAAGGTCCGAACCCGCTGAATTTCGCGGGGCTCGCGCAGGCGCTTTCATCCGATATGGAAGCGATCTACTATGTCGACATCAAAACGGACGATTATATGGAGTTCCGCACCTCCGGAAATTATAGCAGTCTTCCGATCCGCCGCAGCGGGACCCGTTTCTTCGACGAATGCAGGGAAAATATCCGGCTCGTTGTTTACGAAGCCGACCGGGAAAAACTCTCCTCCCTGCTGAAGAAGGAAAACCTGCTGCCGATCCTCGAACAGCACCACATCGTATCGACCGTTTACCGGCTCCTGATCGAAGGGAAACCGCTTTTTTACCGGCTCAAGATCGTTCAGACCCTCCGGGAGGATAACCATCACATCATTGTCGGCGTCAGCAATATCGATGACCAGATCACCGAAGAGGAAAAACTCGAAGCGAAACGGCAGAGCCGCGTGACCTTCGCCGGGATCGCCAAAGCCCTCTCACAGGACTATTTCAGCATTTATTATGTAGACACGAAGACCGACCGATTCGTCGAATACAGCGCGCATGACGACTACCGGGACCTCGGCATTGAGACGAGCGGGGAGGATTTCTTCAACCTGAGCCGGAAAAACATCCTGCGGGTCATGTATCCGGAAGACCGCGGACGCTTCCTGAGCGTTTTCACCAAAGAAAACGTCCTGCGTTCCCTCGAACAGGACCGGACCTTCACGATGACCTACCGGCTGATGTTCAATGGGAAGCCGAATTACGTGAGCATGAAAGTCACCCGCATGCCGGATGAGGATGACAGCCACATCGTGATCGGCATCAACAACATCAACGCGGAAATGGAACGCCGGAAGCAGGCTGTCACCTACGCCAACATCTCCCGCGCCCTGGCCGCGGATTATTTCTGCATCTATTACGTCGATACCGATACGGGCCGCTTTATCGAATACAGTTCCGATGAACATTTCGGAACGCTCGGGATCGAAAAAAGCGGGGAAGATTTCTTCGGGCTCTGCCGCAAAAATATCCCGCGCGTCGTTCATCCGGATGACGCCGAGATGTTCCTTTCGCTGTTTACGAAGGAAAACATTCTGAACGAGCTCTCCCATCAGAAGACCTTCACCCTGACCTACCGCCTGGTGTTCGGGGATGAGCCGACGTACGTCCATATGAAAGTCACACACATGGACGACGGACACAGCAATCACCTGGTGATCGGCGTCAGCAACATTGAAGAACAGATGCGCCGGGAGGAAGAGCACGCCATGGCGCTGCGGATGGCGAA
>CADBKS010000056.1 GCA_902795255.1 uncultured Chloroflexota bacterium | reverse complement strand
CGCCGACAACGACCGGAACGGCGTCGGCCTCGCCATCCGCTTTATCCTGGAAGTGAATTCCTGAGCAGGAGAATTATGATCTATATCGGATGCCATTTGTCGGTGACGGACGGGTATGCGGCGATGGGGAAGACCATGAGCCGGTTCGGCGGGAATACCTTTGCCTTTTTCACGCGGAATCCCCGCGGCGGAAAGACGAAGCCGCTTGACCCGGAGGATGCGGAAGCTTTGCTTTCCCATATGCGCGCGGAGCATTTCGGGCCGCTGGTGGCTCACGGCAGTTATACGATGAATCTCTGCTCCTCAAATCCGGAGACCCGTGCCAACGGGCTGGATATGCTCCGGCTGGATCTTGCGCGGATGGAGCTGCTTCCCGGCAATCTGTACAATTTCCATCCCGGTTCCCACACGGGGCAGGGGACCGAAAAAGGGATCGAACAGATCGTTTCAGCCCTGGATCAGGTCCTGCGGCCGGATCTGCGGACCACCGTGCTGCTGGAAACGATGGCCGGCAAGGGATCGGAAGTCGGCGGGAGTTTTGAAGAGCTGCGGGAGATCCTGGACCGCGCGGCCTGTCCGGAAAAGCTCGGGATCTGTTTCGATACCTGTCACACCTGGGACGCGGGCTATGACCTCGCCGAGGATATTGACGGTGTCCTGCGCCATTTTGATGCGGTCATCGGGCTGGAAAGGCTGAAAGCGGTGCATTTCAACGACAGCAAAAACCCGTGCGGCTCCCATAAGGACCGGCATGAAAAGCTCGGACGGGGCGCTCTCGGCATGGAGGCGATGAAGCGGATCGCGCTGCATCCGGTCCTGCAGGGGCTGCCTTTCATCCTGGAGACCCCGAATGAGGATGAGGGCTACATCGAAGAGATCCGTACCGTCCGCGGGTGGATGGAAGCGTGATCATTTCCGCCGCAAAGTACGGCCGGCATGATCCGATCAAAAAAGAAAACGGGCTTTTATGGAAAGAGCCTGAACGCAGCGGTGTTTTATGAAACTCGGAATCATTTCTGATACCCATGATCTCCTCCGTCCGGAAGTGCTCTCAGCGCTGAAGGGTGTGGATGCGGTCCTGCATGCGGGAGACATCAGCAGCCGGAGAATTCTTGATGAACTGCGTAATGTTGCTCCGGTTTATGCTGTCCGGGGCAATGCGGACAGAGAGTGGGCGGAAGGTCTGCCGTCTTTTCTGGAGCTTGAACCGGACGGACTGCGGATCTGCATGACGCATAAGAAGAAGGATCTGCCCGGGGACCTGAGCTCTTACGATCTGGCTGTAGTCGGGCACAGCCATCAGTATGCTGAGACCCGTCAGGGTAAAACGCTGATCCTCAATCCCGGCAGCTGCGGGCCGCGCCGGTTTTATCAAAAAATCACACTGGCGCTGGCATCGTATGAAAAGGGCACCCTGCATGTGACGAAAATCGACATTCCCAACAGTTCCCCTTCCTCAAAGGTCGATCCGAATGATATCCGGACGCAGATCGAAATCGTTGTGAAAGAAATTGAAAAGGGACGGGGCAGCCGGAATATTGCGGAAAAATACGGGATCGACCCGGCTACAGCGGAACTGATCGCGCGGCTCTATCTGACTCATCCGGGTGTCTCCGTTGACGGCATCATGACGAAAATGGGACTGTGAGCGAAACCCCTTGCCTGGAGCAGCCCTGCCGGACCCGGGTACTGAAAAGAGGCCCGGTCCGCAGATCATCCTGACCCGTTCCGGGCCGTTGATCCCGCTGAAGCTGCTGCAGACCGTTTCCGCTACTTTGGCATTTTAGGCGGTCATCACTGCCACACCCGGAAAGTCAGGAACAGCAGCCATCAGGATGGCTTTCCTCGGATGCATGGAACGTGTTGCCACACAGGAAGCGATCGCGTTCGGGGAATCGGTCCAGCCGTTGACAAAGATCACACCCAGTGTCAGGAGCACAGTGATGGTGAATGGCAGGTTCGTCGTGAACTGCGTCACGAAATCAGAAAAAGTAATCGTCATATATCTCTCAATAATTATTTCTCAAAGGGATCAGTTTGGTGCCCTAAGTATACCGTCAGGAACTGCCTTTTTCGGCAGTTCCTGACAGTAAAAGACCGATAATGATCTGATTATTCAGGGATCAGTCAGGCGGGATCACCGCTGAGGATCTGAGATCAGCCGGATATATTCCGCGCTGCTCATGACCTGCGTATGCACGGGGGAAAAGCTTTCGGCCAGGGTGCGGATCATTTGCTCGTTTTCGGCGGTGAACCCGGAAACGCAGTCCGGAAGATAGATGACCTCGTATCCCAGGTCGATCACCTCCAACATGGTTGAGAGCACACAGCATTCCGCGACCACGCCTGTCAGGACCACGCGCTTTTTCCCCGCGAGTCTGGCATGCATGGCAGGGGCTTTCAGCGAGGAATAGGTGTCCTTCACGATGACGTTTCCGTCCCGGATGGCCGGACGGACCGGATCGGCGAGCTCGCTGAGATACGGGTCCGCGTTGATTTCGGCGTATTCTTCGTTATATTTCTTCCAGCGCCCCACGGGAGCATCCGGGGCGATATACTGTGTCAGGACATAGTCCGGTGCACCCGGTGCGCTGATGATGCGCAGGGTGTTTTCGATCGCCTTTTCCATCGTCGGACAGGCCCACGGCTGCCCGGGCAAGTAGACATTCTGAAAGTCGATCAGGATCAGCAGGTCATCCCCGCTGTTATAGCGTCCGGCACCCGTTTCCCGTGCCGGAGCGGTTTCGTTCGATGTCATGGAGCACCTCCAAAAGGTCCCGGTCATTCTGCGGCTGCGGCTGTCATTACGGCAAGACTGATCAGGTCATCGACCGTTCTGGGCGGATCGTTTTCGGGAGCGTCCGTAAAATGTTCGACGCCCTCTTCGTCCACGGTGATGTTCAGGATCACGCCGATCGCCATCAGCGCTCTGGCACCGAATTCCGCCGCTGCCGTATAAAGGGCTGTTCCTTCCATCTCCGAGGCGAGGATCCCGTACTGCTGCCATAATTTCGATTTGTAGGTCTCATCGCGGTAGATCCTGTCGTTGCAGACCACATTCCCGGTATAGGTCTTCAGCCCCAGCTGCTTCGCGATCTCGTTGGCTTTGCACAGCAGGCCGAAATCGGCGATCGGGGCGAAATAACCGTTGAAGCGGTTGTCGTTGATCCCGGAGGTCGTGGAGGTGGCCTGGGCGAGGACGATATCGAATTTTTTCATTCCCGGAACGTAGCCGCCGGAGGTGCCGGCACGGACAGCGATCTTCACGCCGTAATCCCGGAAGAGCTCCGTCGCGTAGATCAGCATGGAAGGATTGCCCATTCCGACCGCCATGACCGAAAGCGGGGTGCCGCTGCAGGTCCCGGTATAACAGCAGGCCATCCGTTTGTCACTCACAAGGACCGCGTTCTCCAGCCGGGTTTCGGCGATATGTCTGGCCCGGAAGGGATCACCGACCAGAACGATGCGTTCCGCGATTTCGCCCGGGCGGGCGTCAAGGTGCATACTCATTTTTCTTCCTCCTGTAAAAGCTCACTTCGCTGTGCGTATGGAAGCCGGAAGTGAGATCCCTGCCCTGTTTTTTGCCATTTTGTTTTATCCGCTGAGACTGCCCGGACTGCCGGTCCGGCCCGCCGGAAATACCCGGGCGGAAGAGTCCGGGAACATACAAAACGTCAATGGCTGATTTGATTATACTAAGGAAACATTGTTTTTACGGCATTCGTAAACCGACACGATGAAAGCCGGCTTTTCTTCTCATTGCCGGGCCGGCACACCGGTCTTATTTCTCACCTGCAGCAGTTTTGCCGCGGTGTAACACTCTCCACAGCGGTAAATAAGCCCGGCTTTTATCTTCGGCGTGGTACGGATGTAACCGGGTGCCCGGTACACCTGCATCCGGTCACCCCTACCCCTTCGTGTTAACCGGCAGGCTGCAAGCCACGAAGACCGGTTTCTGCCGTACTTTGGGATGCGGGCAGCCGGTTTCAGCTTTTCCGGGTTGTCTATTGAAAATCCTTTTGTGAATGGTATGAATATTGCTGAATAATATATGAATATTGCAGAATAATAATTGAACAGTTTTGTAAGAAACGGGATTTTTGATATATATGTCAGCCAGTCCGGCCGGACAGAGCGGGTTAGACTGACGTCAGATGATGGATCGATATGGAAAAGATAATGAAACAGTTTTTTTTCGGAGCTTTTATGCTCGCCGCGGTCTTCTTTATGAGCGCGTTTCTGTTTTCCTCAAATGTACAGGCGGCCGAAGAAGTATCTTCATTTGAAGCTCTGAAAGATCTGCTGACGGCTCCGGATGCACCGGAAGAACTGGAAATAACCATCAGTGCTGATATGGAGATCCTCAGCCAGATCGAAGTCTCATCAAACATCAAAACGCTTACTATCGACGGCAGCGATAATACACTGAATGGCGGTGGAAGCAGCGCTTTCCTGAAAGCCGGCAGCATTGACCTGACTCTCAGAAATATCACGATAGAGAATTGCACTGCTGATGACGGTGCCGTGATCTATGCTGAAGCAGACACGAACATAGCACTGGAAAATTCGTCGTTTACCAACAATATCGCTGAACAGGGCTCCGGCGGTGTTGTATACCAGGAGGGCGGCAGCGAAGATACTGTTGGATCAAATACGCTGACCATAAAAAACTGCACCTTCACGGGAAACGGGGATGAAAGGACCTATGGAGGCGTTGTCTATCAGGGTCAATATGCTCAGATCAGTATCTCAGATTCTTCGTTCACGGATAATTACAGTGAAGAACACGGGGGAGCGATCTACCAGGGTGATCATTGCCGGATGGTCATTACCGGTGCGACTTTTAAAGAGAATATATCGAATTACAGCGGGGGCGGGGCAATTTATCAGGACATATACTCCTCCCTGACGATCAGCGATGCCGCTTTTTCGGAAAATACAGCTTATGACCAGGGCGGTGCGGTCTATCAGGGTGAGTACAGTGAGCTTAATGTGTCGGGCTCCTTATTCTCCGGCAACAAGTCTGACGAACGGGGCGGTGCCATCTGCCAGAAAGAAGGTGCCGTCATGACACTTCAGGACTGTCAGTTCCTGGATAACGAGTCAGACGAGGGCGGTGCAATCAACGCACCCACAAGTGCCGAAGTGACCGGCACCGGCAGTGAGACCTGCCTGTTCTCCGGTAATAAAGCCGGCTCTTACGGCGGAGCACTCTCGTATGGTCAGGATCTGACCGTTACCGGCTGTACTTTTAAGGAAAACGAGGCGTACGCCGGCGGAGCACTGGCCTCTCACCGGGACCGTATTTTCCTTGAATCCAGAGACGAAGAATATTACTTTACTCAGGATTATCTGGTGGGAACCGCTGTCATCAGTGATTCACACTTTATCGAAAATCAGGCGGACGCCGGCGGTGCCTGGTACGAAAGCACCGGCTTTGACGAAGATACATTTGACGAAGATACGTACGTTTACTACGATGAAGATGAGAAAAAATATTATTATCTGACCATAGAAGAACTCCGTCCGGTGATCATCGTAAATCCCGACGGGTCTGAGACCCGGATCACGGAACCGGGAATACCGCTCTATTTTGATGAGCCCTGTGGGACGAAGATAACGGTAAGCGGCACGGAATTCAAAGATAATAAAGCAAATGTGAACGGAGGGGTCCTCTTCCGGGACAGCCTTCAGACGACAGAGATCAGGGAAGGCAATGTCTTTTCCGGCAACGCAGCCCCGAATGGCAAAGGCGGGGTCATATACAATAATGGAAAAGGGGAGCTGACCGTAAGCGGTTCGGAATTTACGCAAAATTCCGCCGGGGAGACGGATGCTATATGCTATTCCACTACAGACGGCACCGTATCTTTTGATGAGAACACCTTCACCGGCAATACGGTCGAAAGCGATGATGGCTGGGTGTTCTCCCTGAACGGGAATACCACGATCACGAACAATGATTTCTTTGCCAACACAGATACGCTGCGGGATATGCTTTTCGCCGATGCGTCCGGTGACGATGAGATTTCGGGGAATACGTACCGCGGGAACTTTCTGGAAGACGCGTTTTCATCTCCTGATCCGGATACCGAGGTCGAGTACAGCCCGGAGATTGAGGTCTCTCTGGACCTGCGAGAGGTTTATCAGGACTATGTACGGGACGGAGCTGTCCGCATCTCGATCAATGGAAATGTATACGGCGACTTTGAGGTAACAGACGGAAAAACCGTCATAAAGATCAATGAATCGGATCTTGAGAATGGAGTCAATGACATCAAAGCCGAATATATCAGCGATGAATATAACGAAGGTGAATACACTGAGGGTTACTATCATTATCAGCAGCCGGAACTGACTTTCAAGATCAGGAAAACGGAAGAACCACAGCCTCCGAAACCGATATGGCCCTGCTGTGAATTGCCGCGGACCGGCATCACCGGGGCGGGCATTTCCCCGGCGAATAAGCCGGCCTCGCTGAATTATGATCTGATCGGTATGGAGCTTTATATTCCTGAGTTCGATCTCGTTAGTGATATTGTGACGGTCCCGCTGACAGATGACGGCTATCCGGTGGAGTGGCTTGGAAAGGATGCCGGGCTGCTGGAAGGTTTCGCAAAGCCGGGAAGCGGTATTTCCGTGATCGCAGGACACAACACACTGAATGCGGAAGAATATGGACCATTCGCCCGGCTGAACACGCTGGAAGTCGGCGACGTTCTTTTTGTCCGCAGCTCCAACGGAGAACTGATGCGGTTCACAGTCTATCTCAATGAAAAGATCGGTGCCGAAGATATCGAAGGGCTGCAGCGGGCAGCCGGCATGTACGAAAATACACTGACGCTTATGACATGCGAAGATGAACTGGCCGAAGGCGGCTATGCTTCAAGGCGCATCGTCTCAGCAAAATAAAACATGGCAAAAGGGACCTGTCCCCCTTTTGCCTCAGCAGTCATATGAAACGAATGTCTCTGTCCGGGTGCAAATGCATTGCGATATTAGAGAAAAATACTTTAAGAAAAAGAGCATATTCTTTTAAGAAATCTAATATATAAGAGTAATGATGTCTGAATTAAAAACAGAACATCAGGATAAACTGAAGTTCTGTTTTGTTAAGATACAGAAAAAGCCATAAAACAGGCTGGTATCTGCACCTGCCGAAACAGAACCGGCGGCCGGGCCTTTATTTTATAAAAAACACCGGATTTTTGCTATCCGGAGTTTTGAAAAATTTTAAGATTATAGCGTGTGAAAAATAGTTTTAAAAATAATTGTTAAGAAAAGACATTTTATGTCATTAAAAAATTGAAAAGAATTTTAGATTTCTTTTAATGTATAAAATAATCCTAAGGTATATGATAACCTTAAAAAAACCGCTCTGGAGCCTCTTCTGTGTTGCTGTCTTCCATGGCCGGATATTCTGTCAATTGTTGTGACCCGGGAAAGAATTTCAGCCGCCGGCATTTTTTTTCGGACAGGGAAATTGCCTGTTCCAGGGTACTGTTTTTGAGAAATTCGAACCATTGATATCCCGAGGCGGAAAGTAACGATCTTCTGCTCCCGTCAGCGGGGTTTTTTATTCATGACGGTTAGGTTTTTATCTTCCTCCTCCATCTGGCAGACCCGGGTCATGGTTTTGACGATTCCATTGAACTTGCTGCGGTTCTGAGACATATTCGAAAGAGCGATGCTGAGATTTATCGCGGCATATGCGAGTTTCGGGTCGCCGCCGACAGCGGGGAAACTGTTATTGATCACTGTCTGCTGAAGCACTTCGATAAGCTTTTCCATTACCATTTTTCCGGTGATTTTTTTGTCCGGGTCAGCCGCTTTGATCGACCGGTAAAGCCCCCTGACGATCATCTGGAATCCCTTTTCTTTTTGTTTGATGTGGCTGGTCAGATAATCATCCAGCCAGGTCCCTGCGGCTGCCGGATCTTTTGCCCCCGCTTCCGAAATACCGCCTTCATTCTCTTCTTTCATCCACAGGTCTTTTATGTCTTTGAAGAACTTTTCCATGAAAATCGTGATATAGATCCCCGATGCGGATTTATATTCATCCCGGACGTCGATATTGACATCCTCCTGACCGTGGGGAACTTCATTCCTCGTCTGCAGCCCCTTTGTCTCTTTATCATGCAGCCGGAAAGCATAGTCAATATCCTGCTGGCTGTATGTATCTTTTTCGGCCATGTATTTATGGGCATTGTCAAAATCCAGTGCCAGTTCTTCTATCCGCTCCAGTTTCCTCAGTTCTATTGCTTCATCATACGTGATCTGGTCATCGTCTTCCATGCCGAATTTACTTTTCAGCTTACGCCCCTGAATGTTCATAAAGCCGTGCGTCCAGGTGCTGGCTTTCTTTTTCTCACGAAGTTTCTTCAGCCGTGCGTATTTTTCAACAGCGGTTTTCGGGTCCTTATAGATCTGGATATAGGATTCATAATGTGTCGGGGTGAAATTCGCCTCATTTCCGTCCGCGCGGACGGTGATGGTTGATAAATTCAGTTTTTCCCGGGTGTTGGTGATATTTCTTATGTTATCCCCGCTGCGGCTGGATAACCGGTAAAGCTTGTCCACGTAGTTGATACCATAGTTTAAAAGGGAAGTCAGGTTCAGCAGATCCTGATGGACCCGCGCGTCATTTTTGAGGTAATTGTTGAGAAGAATATTCACCTTTTCGATATTTTCGCTGAGTTCCTGACGGGCGCTGCGCAGTTCGTCAGCGTTGATATAAAACTGCTCAATGGCATCCTGGCGCTGTATCTTGTTTTCTTCGCTTTTCCCTGCATTTTCCTGAGCCAGCCTGTTATCAATTTTCATGTTGAGCTGATATAACGGGGTGCCGAATCCGGACAGGCTATTCATAAACGTGGTGACTTCAAACGGGAGCTGCGCCCAAGTCTCTTCCGGAAAGATTTCACTGAGTTTTCCCTTGATCGTTTCTCCATAGCTTGTGATCGCTTCGTCAATTTTCGAGAGTCCGACCGTAACATCTCCGTCATCATCCTTCAGCGGATCACTGAATTTATAAGAGCTGATCTGGCCGGTTCCGTCCCCCTGCATGCGGCGCATACGCTCGGCGGTTTCCCCGGGAATGAAGGTTTTATTAGTGATGTGACCACTCTTTTTCTGGGATTCGAAGTAATTGACCATGTCCTTTTTGGTCACCCGTTTGTTGCCGTAGTTCTGATATGTCTGATCATCCTGTTTGGCAAGATCCATCAGCGTGTTTTCTACACCGGCTTTTGAATTGCTGTCGAAAGCGGAAGCGCCGAACATACCGAGATTCACCAGGTGGCTGTACTCAACTTCGGATTGTTTGAAAATATCGCCGCCGGTTGCCAGGTGAGCTGTGTCAACGATCATCTGTTTGACAAAGGTGGTGCAGTTCCGGTTATAAAAGCTGTAGCCGCCTTCAGCATATTTTTCCGAGGCGTTCAGGATGGCGCTGACCTGTTCCGGTTTTGCAGGGTAACGCCTGCTGACATCATATTGGTGACCGGTGTCATCCGCCAACTGGCCGGGCACGGTCGCATTGTGAAGCAGCTGCCTCATTGAACTGGAGACATTGGAAAAGCTTCCCGCAGGATAAAAACCGTACTCCAGTTTATAGCGTTCATAGCGGTTGGAAACAGCGCTCCAGCGGCTGTATTCGATGCCTATGAAGGCATGACCGATCTCACGGCCGGTCATGGACTGTGCTGATCCGCTTTTCGGCTGTTCGATATTGATACTGACGATTGGGTCCAGCGGTTTTTCTTCCTCTTCGTCTCCCTTTTTGACCGTATCCGCGGCTTTGGAAGCGGTCAGCTGCGACCAGACAGTCGGCACCCGGCGGAAATCCGCGATAACATCGTTGTCTTTGGATTTATATTTCGCTCCATCCCATCCCGGAATGCTTTGATTGTCCTTTACAGTCTGCCATTTGTTATGATTCGACAGTGTAAACCGTGCGGCTGCTTTCGCCCGCCGGTAATGGCCCAGTGTAACGATCTGCAATGCGGTACCGAGAATTTTTCCCATACCCCAGGCTGTATAGGCTCCGATCTTGCGCCAAACGGAGGACTTTTTGACATCCTTTAGCTTCACAGCGTCAAAATTCCAGTTTTTGAGCTTTTCCATCTCCTCTGCATGGAACTTGGCCTGCTCCGCTTCGTCCTCATCAGCAAGTTCAACCTTCTTCAGGCGTTTTCCGGCTTCGTGTTTCCAGCGCGCGTCTTCATCTAAGTTTTCCAGTCCCTCTATCTTTGATTTGGGCGGATCGATGATATTTTGATGTTTTGGTGATTTTTTGCCTTTTTTCTTTTTGCCGCGCTTTTTGTTTCCGGTTTCGACGATCAGATCTTCATCGAGCGCATAGGTGGAAAGCGGCGCAAAATCCTCATCAATTTTCGGCTTCTGTTCCTGCACGATCTTTTCAGCCAGGTCCAGCGCTTTTTTCTCATCGGCTTTTGACGGTTTCTTTTTTCTCTTTGATTCATCTTTTGTGCTGATGATGTTCAACCCGTCATCAAGGCTGATGTCGCTGCCGGTGTCATTGCGGATGATATTGTTATCATTGACGATGTTGGCGGAAGAGTCAAGATACCTGCCCTTTTTGTTCCTGCCGCTTCTGAAATTATTCTCATTGACAATATTGTGGGAAGAATTGAGGTACATGCTGTTGTCCGGGTCATCAGCTCCGGGTTCCATGAAGCTGCTGTTCCTTCCCGAACCGATCCCGCCGGGCATTTCATCATTCGGAATTTCACCGCTGAGATCCAGGACGTTGTCATTATTCGCATCTTTGAGCATCTGATCCATCAGCTCAACGTTCGCTGCTTCATTGCCCGCAGAATTTCCGGAACTCAGACCTTTTTCAAGCTCTGCTTCTTTGCGGACGTTTTCATCCTTTGCAACGGGGTTTTTTGGCTGTGGGTTTTCTGCTTTTGGGAACATGGCGATCGATCCTCTCCGACAGTTTCAATTGTATCAGAATCTGCCGACAGCCGGGCTTTTCAGTTTTTGAATACAGTGACGATTCCGGGTATTGGAGACCGGACCGGAATCCGAAATTCCCGATACAGAAATAATCAGCGGATATGAAAGGATCGTTTCACCGGCGAAGTAAAGAAGGGTTACTTCCCTGCACAACAGATCTGCCGGTTGATTATGCTGATGGACATCAAGCAGCACTGATGGCAAACTCGATTTGTTGTTGGATCTGATCGGAAAACTGATGAAAAACTGAAAACGATGTACTTATGACGGGAAAATCGGATGGATGCAACCCAAAATCCATCAAAAATCAGACTCGGCAGGCCGGGTTTGAACGGGTCGGAACACCTGTCGGATGATTGTCGGAGAGTAATCACGCCGATTTAACATGAAATTGCGAACCGGGGCGGCAGGTAAAGTTTAAGCGAAATTTTGTTAAGATTTCTGATATTTCTTGTTATTAAAAAGCAAAACTTCCTGATAATCGGAAGCTTTGTTTCTTTAAGATTCGCGAAACTTTGTAGTTCCTTGTGGATTGTCAGTGGGCCCGGCTGGGTTCGAACCAGCGACCAAGCGGCCGGTCCTTTAATTTTCAAAAATTCCACCAAATTTTTGCTCCTCAGGACCTATAAAATTTTAAGATTATTAAGATATGAAAAAAGTTATTGAATTTTTGAAAAATAAATTTATTAAGGAAATATGTATTCTTGTGTTTTGAGTAATAAAATCATTTTTAGAATATTTTAATGTTTGTTATTATTGCCAAGAAAAATTAAAAATCCCTGCTAAAATTATAATGCTTTTGTGTTAGTTATAATGATGCCTTTTCGCGGGTTTTGTAGTTATTCCCTTTGAATTCAAAATCCGGATAAATTAAAAATTCATATGTTACTCTGATGCTTTTTTTGCCAATTATTCTTATGAAGTATTAATAAAGATCGTCATGAAAATACGATAAAATCGGTAACAGACAAGTGTTTATGAAATGAAAAAAAGACACATGATCATAATTAACAGTATTGTTTTATTGAGGTTGAAGATATCGTAATTATTCATAAAGAGGGAAAATGGCAACTGAGCAACAGTTTCTTCGAGAATACATTAAGGCGATCAGAGATGGTAATGCGGCTGTGTTCGCCGGAGCCGGATTATCACGTCCTTCGGGTTTTGTTATCTGGAAGGAACTTTTACGTCCTTTGGCGGAGGATATTGGTCTCAATATAGATGAAGAACATGATTTACCTGCTGTAGCACAATATGTGAGAAATAAAAATGGTAATAGAGCTGCAATTAATTCTTCTATTTTAGATGCATATGGTAAAGATATTCAGTGCAATGAAAATGTAAGCATATTAACACGCCTTCCAATTTATACATATTGGACGACAAATTATGATCATCTTATTGAAGAAGGGCTAAGGGATGCTAATCGCAATGCAGATGTGAAGATAGAATCTAAGCAGTTATCATCCACAAAGCGAGATCGTGATGCAATTGTGTATAAGATGCATGGAGATGTTGATCACGCATCAGACGCAGTTCTTACGAAGGATGATTACATCAAATACGACATGACTCACCCATTCTTTCGTAGTGTTTTAAAAGGAGATCTTATATCAAAAACTTTTTTGTTCATTGGTTTCAGTTTTGAAGATCCTAACCTAGATAGCATCTTTGGACAAATTCGATTATTGTTAGATGAAAATATTCGTAGTCATTATTGTTTTATGAAGACGGTCTCAAAATCAGATTGCAAGAATGATGAAGAATTTGGTTATTTGAAAGCTCGTCAGGAACTGCGTGAACAGGATTTACTGAGGTTTGGTGTACAAACCGTTTTTATAAATGATTTTTCTGAAATAACAAGAATCCTGCGCAAAATTGAAGATGCTGTCCTTGCTGATAATGTATTTATATCTGGAAGTGCTGATTTTTTTGAAAATGGGTGGACAAAAGAACGAGTGGAAGAACTCGCATTCAAACTCTCAAACGCATTAGTAAAAGCTGAGTTTAGAGTTACTTCAGGTTTCGGTTTGGGAGTTGGATCTTCAGTGATTAATGGTGCACTTGAAGAAATTTATCATAGTCGCTATAAACATATGGATGAACATCTTTGCTTACGACCATTTCCTCAAGGAATATCGGATATTGAAGAGAATGATACATGGGAAAAATATCGTGAAAGAATACTTGATGAAAATGGAATAGTGATATTTATTTTTGGTAATAAAAAAGATAGTTATGGAAATAAATCTGAAGCAGATGGATGTATTCAAGAATATATTTTGGCCAAAAAGAAGGGGCGTGCAGTTATTCCTATTGGAAGTACGGGAGATGCTGCCGCAACTATCTATGCATCTGTGATGGCTGATAAGCAGAAAGATGAAAAAAGCTATCAATACCTTGATAAATATATTGATGCGCTAAAAAACGAAACCGATATAGACACCATAATCAGTATGGTCCTTGAAATAGTGAACAAACTGAAAATTGTGAAGTAATTCATATAGGAATAAGGAGGTTGGCTTTGGGAAAGAAAATATTTGTTTCCTATAAATATGCGGATAACCAAGTGAAAAATTTAACTTGGTATAAGGATTCAACCGTTCGTGATTATGTAGATGAGTTTGAAGAAAAAGTCTCTTCATACGATGACATTTACAAAGGCGAAAGTAATGATGAAGCAGCATATAGAGAATTATTTGAAGAAACAGGAATAAGCAAAACTGATATAGAATTAGACCATTTTATGGATTTAAATTATTTTAAATACGAAAATAATTTACAAGTTTATTATGGAATTTTGAAACATGATGTGAATTTAGTTGAAGAAAAAAACAAATTAGAATGGGTAGAACTTAATGAAGAATTATTAAACAATAATAAATTCGGTGGAAATTATAATATTCCTCACATAATAACACAAATTAAAGTATTTTTGCAAAATGGATCAGGACTTGGAAAGTATTAAAATTATATAATTAGAAAGTAGGTGAAATATAAACATGAATAATATCGATTATTTAGATAAAGCACTTGAAGTAAAAATTGATAGACCTCTAGGTAGTAAACATCCTAAACATGGTTTTATTTATCCAATAAATTATGGATATGTACCAAATACAATAAGTGGTGATGGAGAAGAATTAGATTGTTACCTTCTTGGAATATATGAACCGTTAGAAACATTTAAAGGCAAATGCATTGCAATAATACATAGGTTAAATGATAATGATGATAAATTAATTATTGTTCCTGAAAATAAATCTTTTTCTAATAACGAAATAAGAGTTCTAACAGAATTTCAAGAGCAATATTTTAAAAGCGAAATAATAAGAAGTTCAAACTATTTAGAATTTAATAAAAATATTCCTGAATTATCTGTTACTAACTTAGAAAACAGTTTAAATTTCTATAAAACTGCTGGATTTAAAATAGAATATGATAGACCTGAAAATAAATTTGCATTTATAGGCTTAGGCAAAATACAATTTATGTTACAAGAACTTTCTGATACAGATAAATGGGATGTTGCTCCACTTTCATA
>CADBKS010000055.1:14608-16046 GCA_902795255.1 uncultured Chloroflexota bacterium | reverse complement strand
ATCCCGGATGAGATGCGGCATGAGCGCCGCGGATTGGTCCCTCAGATAATTCTCGTACTGGAGCTCTGCCTCCCGGGACAGCTCCGCCGGGCAGCGGAGCCTCGAGAGGGCCACACGGGAGGCGATGGCGGGCCCGTCCGCCGCAGCCCGGGGAAACAGCTGGTCATAGCCCCGGAAATTCACCTGTGTCCTTGTCACCATCTCCCGGTAGGCGCAGCCGCAGCCCTCGATCCTCGGGTGGATGGCCCTCGCCATGGTGTCCTCGTCAAAGTCGTTCACAAAGGAGGGGAAATAGAGCTCCGCCGGCTGGGATGCCCACTCAATGCGGACGGTCACGGAGAAGTCGGAGTCCGCGAGAAAGCTCTTTAAACCCCGGAAGGGCTGCGCCAGGCTCTCCCGGTCCGCGCCGCCTGCCGTGTTACCTGCCGGGCCGTTTGCCGGGCCGCCCGCCGGGCCGCCGGATCCGCCGGCCCCGGAGTTTTCCTCTCCCGTGCCTACCCGGAGGCAAAGAAGCTTTAAGGAGGGGCAGGCCCTCACAGCCCCGTCGCCCACCTCCTTCAGCGTGTCGTAAAAGGACAGCTCCCGGAGGGCGCTGCACCCGTAAAAAGCAAAGTCTCCCAGAGACACCAGGGTCTCCGGAAGACACACTGTCTGAACCGTCTCGCTGCCCCGGAGGGCGGCCTTTGCCAGGGAAACCACCGGAATTTGGGGCACCACCGTCTCCGGCACCTTAAGAAGGGGCAGGTCCCCGGGGCAGGCGGTGATCTCCGCGGCCCGGCGCCCCCTGTATGTTATCTCACGCCATTTGTACTCAGCTCCCATGGTTTCTCCGCAAACGAGACCACATACCCGTTCTCGTCCATCGCAAAGCTTCCGTTTACGAGGTACAGATTCTCTGAAGCGCTGTAGCCGCCCTGGAAGAGCTCCTCCGACCGGCTGGATGCGCTGCTGGCGGCGTTGCTGGCAGTTCCGTCAACCGCTGCACTGTCTGCCGTGCGGACAGAACACGGGACGGCGGGGCGGAGTAAGATGGCCGTACATGAAACGACAGTCCGTATCGGTTCTCAGAGCGGACAGGAAGTTGTTTCCCGTGAAATGCCCGTTCCGCAGGATCTGACCGGGACACCCGGGGACGGCCCCGAAGCCGTTGATGAAGCGGGGCAGACCGTACAGCGGGAAACGAATATCCCGAAAGCTAAACGCGCGGTGCCTGCCGCGAACGAAGCCGGGCAGACGATACAGCGGGAAACGAATATTCCGAAAGCCACACCCGAAGCGCCGGCTGTGAAAGAAGATACTCCGTCCGTGCAGCGGGAGATGAATGTTCCGAAAGCTACACCTGCAGTGCCGGCCGTGAAAGAAGCCGCGCCGTCCGTGCAGCGGGAAATGAATGTCCCGAAAGCTACACCTGCAGTGCCGGCCGTGAAAGAAGCCGTGC
>CADBKS010000055.1:0-14528 GCA_902795255.1 uncultured Chloroflexota bacterium | reverse complement strand
TGAATGTCCCGAAAGCTACACCTGCAGTGCCGGCCGTGAAAGAAGCCGTGCCGTCCGTGCAGCGGGAGATGAATGTTCCGAAAGCTACACCTGCAGTGCCGGCCGTGAAAGAAGACACGCCGTCCGTGCAGCGGGAAATGAATGTTCCGGAAACCGGAGCCGTAATGCCGGCTGTGCAAGAAGCCATGCCGGTCGTGCAGCGGGAGATGAATGTTTCGGAAGCCAGGCCCGTAACACCGGCTGTGAAAGAAGATATTCCGTCCGTGCTGCGGGAGATGAATGTTTCGGAAACCGGAGCCGTAACGCCGGCTGTGCAAGAAGCCACACCGTCCGTGCAGCGGGAGATGAATGTTTCGGAAACCGGAGCCGTAATGCCGGCCGTGAAAGAAGCCATGCCGGTCGTGCAGCGGGAGATGATTGTTCCGGAAGCTACACCCGTAACGCCGGCAGTGCAAGAAGACACGCCGTTCGTTCAGCGGGAAATGAATGTTCCGAAAGCTACACCTGCAGCACCGGCCGTAAAAGAAGTGATGCAGACTGTACAGCGGGAGATGAATGTTCCGGAAGCCAGACCTGTAACACCGGCTCCGAAAGAAACGGTGCAGACTGTACAGCGGGAGATGAATGTTCCGGAAGCCGGAGCCGTAACGCCGGCTCCGAAAGAAGCCACGCCGTCTGTACAGCGGGAGATGAATGTTCCGGAAGCCAGGCCCGTAACACCGGCTCCGAAAGAAGACACGCCGTCCGTTCAGCGGGAAATGAATGTTCCGGAAGCCGGAGCCGTAACGCCGGCTCCGAAAGAAGCGGTGCAGACCGTGCAGCGGGAGATGAATATTCCGGAAGCCAGGCCCGTAACACCGGCCGCGAAAGAAGCGGTGCAGACTGTTCAGCGGGAAATGACACTTCCGCAGTCCGGTCCCGCAGCTTCTGCCGAAAAAACCGGTGATCAGACTGTCCGTCGGGAAGCGGACACCGCTGCGTTCCTTTCCGGAGACAAAGCGGAAACTGTTCAGAGAGAAACGGATCTTCCGAAGCCCTCTGCCGGACGGGTTCCGGATCGGAGTGCGGCCCGCTCTGCGGTAAAAGTTGCTTCAGCCAGACCGCTCGGAGCCTCCGGTTCTCAGAAAGCGGAGGGTACTGTCCGCCGGGAGATGAAAGTTCCGGAAGCCAAACCGGTGAGGAATAGCGGTGATCAAACCGTCCGACGCGAAGCCGGTACGACCGGCAGCGGACGGATCAGTATGCCGCTGCCGCATGAACACACGGATACCGTACAGCGGGAAACCGTATCGGGTTCATCCGGTGATCTGGGCGAACTTTTGAAGGGACTTCCGACGCATTACGAAATGCCGCCGGAACAGATCGAAGCGATCCGCTCCGGAAAACAATACAGTCCGTCCGGAAACAGCGGAAACGCGCCGGAAAGTACAGTTCAGCGCGAAATGCTTCCGGCATCCGCGCAGAGCCGGAGATCCCGTGAGGATCACGCGGAAAAACCGGAAAAACGCTCAGCTTCCGGACAGCCGCAGGGGCCCTCCGTTTCCCGTGAATATGATCCGCAGCCGTCTTCTCCGTTTTCAGGCCAGTGGGGCCTGCCTTCGGGAAGTTTCGGCCGGAAGAGCTCTGCCGGGAACCAAAGCAGTCCGTTCCGGAGCAGCAGTTTTTCGGGAAACAGTTCGGATGATGTGATCCGGCGGGAATATCTGGAATCGGAGAAACCGGCGGGCAGTGATGAACCGGAGCCGGCCGCCGTGGAGACGCCCTCAAAAGATGACGCTTCGGCCGAAAATGAATTGAATAAGCGGCTGGAGGAACTGATGCCGGAGGTCACGGCAAAGCAGCTGGATCAGCTTGCCGACCAGCTTGTGCCGCGGATCAAACGGATCATGCGCAATGAAATGGAGCGGAGCTTATTCCGGTAAAGAGAAAGTCGGTAAAGAATGGAAAAAGCGAAACTGTATATTGATTATTTATACATCGGCTTACTGGCGGGTTTTTCTGTTGAATGCCAGTTCAATCCCACGGAGCTGTCGATCCGGAGATCGACCAAATGGGAAGGAAATCCGGTCCCGGAACGAGACTTTCCCCGTACCGAATTTAAAGGCGGCAACGCGGCGACCTACAGTCTGAACCTTCTCTTTGACGCCTACGCGACGGATGATTACAAAGCTGTTAAACCTGCACGCCGGGATATCCGGAAGGATATCAACAACCTGATGGCGATGAGTCTCCGCACCTATGGTTTCAGCATTCCAACCCCCTACCCGTATCTGAATGAACCGCCATCGATCATTTTCGTATGGGGTGGGATCAAGCTTTTCCGTGCGGTCATGACGAACATCAATGTCAAATATACGATGTTTGATGAAAACGGCGTTCCGACCCGCGCGGTTGCGGACTGCGAATTCATGGAGCAGAGCCATCCGCTGGATTTTCTGCCGCCGCAGAACCCTACGAGCCGCACGGAATCCAGGCACACGGTCCGTGTAACACAGGGAGACCGGCTTGATCTGATCGCAAATGATTTTTACGGGGACAGCCGAATGTGGCGGGCGATCGCGGATGCGAATGACCTTGACGATCCGTTCAATCTGACCGCGGGCCAGCTGCTTACGATGCCGAATGTCAATTGAGGATGGTAACAGCGGATGAAGACGAACGTTGACGTCAAGATCGGGGCGATCCCGATGACCCTGCTGGAGCAGGTTCTGGAAGAAGTTGTTGTCGACCAGAACTATTTCCTGCCGACTGAATTCACGATCCTCCTGCATGACCAGCGGGGGCCGATCCCGAATACTTTTGTCTACACAGACAATGTGCTGGCGATCACGCTCGGCACATCCGTGAAAATCTCTTTCGGGCGTACGGAAGGCGCCGCAAATATGGTCGTCTCCAACACACTGGTGGACGGAGAGATCACATCGATCGAACCGATCTATGACGGGGCGGATGTTTATCTGCGGATCCGCGGATATGACCGCGGCCACCGTCTGACGCACGGCAAAGCGACCCGGACCTTCGGGGACGGGAGCCCGTACGGCCTGGGTGTCGGTGATGCGGATATCGTCAAGAAGATCGCCTCTGAGGCGGGGCTCTCTGTCAGTTCGAGCGCCCTTTCCCTGATGGGTGTGAAATATAAATACGTTATGCAGTACAACCAGAATGACTGGGATTTCCTTTGGGCCCGTGCGAATATGTTGGGCTACCAGCTTTATGTGGATGGGAAGACACTGCATTTTTGTCCTGCCGGAGATTCCCGCTCCAAGAAAGCTCCCTCGAAACTGGATTTCGGCGGAAATCTGATCCGGTTTGAACCGCGCGTTGCCGCGATGGGGCAGATCACGTCAACGGAAGCCTACGGCTGGGATCCGAAACTGAAAAAGAACGTCAGCTCCACGTCTGTCGCGGAGCTGTCCCTAAGCGGGACAAAGGCCGCTGCCAACCTGGTACCGGCAAACGCGCAGATGAAGGCGGCTTATTCCAGCAAGGCGAAAGATACCGTTATCGCTCCGAATACCAGCTCCCTGCCGCAGGCCAAGGCATATTCCGACGCGGCCTTTTCCCGGGCTTCTTCGTCATTTATGCAGGCTTACGGGGAACTGGATGAAGGGGATCCGTTCCTGGTCGTCGGGCAGACTGTGGTCATCAACGGGCTCGGGGTGCGTTTTACCGGGAAATATTATGTTACGGAGACACGGCATTCCTTCAGCCACGGGCAGTATCATACGACGTTTTCTGTGACCGGGAGCCAGCCGAATACGTTCCGCAGCCTGATTCTGGGTGCGGATGAAGATCATAAACTGAACCAGGTCCCCGGTGTGGTCACGGGCATCGTGACCTCCAATACCGATCCCGAGAAACTCGGCAGGGTGCAGGTTAAATATCCCTGGCTGCCGAAAATGAGCGGTTCAGAGCTTTCCTCCTGCTGGGCGCGTCTGACCTATGTCGGCGGCGGCGCGGACCGGGGGATCGTTTTCCTGCCGGAGGTGAATGATGAAGTCCTCCTGGCATTTGAAAACGGTGATATGAGCTCTCCTTTCGTTCTCGGTGTCCTTTTCAACGGGAAAGACAAACCGCCGAAGGGTACGGGGGAACTCGTTGATGCGGGTACCAAAAAAGTCAATGAACGCGTGATCGTCTCCAGATCCGGGCATAAGATCATTTTTGATGACAGTTCCGGTAAGGAAAAGATCACCGTCGTCGATAAGACCGGAAAGAACAAGATCGAGATCGATTCGACGAAAAATGAATTCAAAATCATTTCCGAGGGGAAGCTGGATCTGCAGTCCAAGGGCGATCTGACACTGACTTCGGAAGGGAAGATGACGCTGAAATCCAAGCAGGATCTGTCCGCTTCTTCGGATGCGAAAGTATCCGTCAAGGGACAGAACGCGGTCGATGTGAATTCAAGCCAGAAAATCGGGATCAGCGCGAACCAGTCTGTTGAAATTTCCGGGAATCAGAAAGTTGATCTGAAATCCGGACCTGCAGGATTGACGCTTCAGGCTTCCGGTGTTGAGTTAAAGGGTGTGAAGGTTGACGTCAAAGCCAACACCATGCTCTCTTTGGGCGGTCAGGCCATGGTGCAGATCCAGGGCGGGATCGTAAAGATCAATTGATGATCACACGGGGGAGAAATACCGTTTCTCCGCTGTTTTGAATTTTGGAGGAATTATGCCTTTTCCGGCTGCGAGACTTGGCGATCTGACGGCGACCGGTGATGCGATCACCGGCCCGGGGGCTGCGACTGTCTTAATTGAAAATGTACCGGCAGCCTGTGCCGGTGATATGGTTTCCGGGGCGGCATGTACCGGTTCGATCACGGTCGGCAGTCCGACTGTCCTGATCATGGGACGGCCGGCAGCGCGTGTGACGAGCACAGTGGTCGGTGTTAACCCTGCGACCGGGGTTCCGGTGACGACCGCGATCATGAAAGGCGCAATAAAGACACTGATCGCCTGAGGGAGAGAAATTATGCAGAATGAAGATAAAAAATATATCGGAAACGGCTGGAATTTCCCCCTTAAAACGGATGCCGCGGGAAGGATCAAGCTGGTGACCGGCAATGAAGATATTGAACAGGCGATCCATATCATTCTGGAGACCTCTCCCGGAGAGCGGGTCATGAGGCCGCTTTTCGGCTGCAGGGCGAAGGAAATGGTGTTTGATTCGATCCGTCCGGAAACGATGACACTGATGGCCGACGCGGTTCAGGATGCCCTGAAAATGTGGGAACCGCGCATCATTGTGCACAGTGTCCGGGTCGAGAGGGATCCGAAGGTCGATACCGCCCTTGTGTGCAATATTGAGTATGAAATCAACGCGACGCATGACAATCGAAACCTCGTGCATCCGTTCTATATCGATAAGGAACCGGAAATTATCTGACCGGCCGGAAGTGGAGGAGAACGCAAATGACATTACCTATCCCGAATTTAGACGATTTACGCTTCCAGAGTGACCTCGTGGATGAAGCGCGCAAGCGGATCATCCATTACTGTCCGGAATGGACCGAATATAACATCAGCGATCCCGGCATTACGATGATCGAGCTCTTTGCCTGGATGAGTGAAATGATGATCTACCGTCTGAACCGCGTTCCGGAGAAGAATTATCTGAAATTCCTGGAGATGCTCGGGTTCCAGCTGGAACCGGCCAAAACCGCGGAGACGAACATTACGTTCTGGCTTTCCGCCCTTCTCCCGCTCGGGGAAGGGGATAATACACAGGTCGTGGTGCCTGCGGGAACAGAAGTCCAGTCAGCCGACCAGCCGGAGCCGGTCGTTTTTACGACCTCCCGTGATCTGAAGATCAATGCCCCGCTGCTGGCACATCTGAGGACTGAAAGCAATTTCAATCAGAACAGTATTTCGCGGCTGGGGGTTGAGGCCTTCCGCCCATTCAGCGCTGTTCCGAAGGTCGGGGATACTTTTTATCTCGGATTCAGTGACCGGAACAATATCAGCGGACATATTCTGAGACTTGAATTTGAATGTGAACCGACCGAAGCGGTCGGTATCCGCAGGGAAAATCCGCCGTGGGTCTGGGAATGCCTGACCGAAGACGGCTGGAAAGAAATCAAACCCAGCCGCTTTGAAGGAGAGCGGGATACGACCGGCGGACTGAATAACCCGGAGGGGATCCTGACCTTTTATACGCCGCTGGAATTCACGCCCCAGATGCTTCACGGGCTGCAGGGATTCTGGATCCGCTGCCGGATCGAGCAGCGGAATCAGGCGCAGGGTATGTATACCGAATCGCCGCGGGTGACAGGGCTGCGTGTATATACGGTCGGCGCGCAGGTGCCGGCAGCAAATGCCCAGGTCGTTCCCGGTGAACTGATCGGAGAATCGAACGGTGAACCCGGGCAGCGCTTTATGCTGCAGCACTCGCCCGTTCTTAATTTTACGGACGGGGAAACCGTTGAGGTGGAAGAAACGGTTGACGGTGCGCAGGTGTTCGTTCCCTGGACGCGGGTGGACGATTTTTCGAAATCGGATAAATTCTCCCGCCACTTTGTTCTGGATACAGCCGCCGGACAGATCATTTTCGGGCCTTCCGTGCGCCAGCCGGACGGATCAGCCGTTCAGTACGGCAAGATCCCGGAGAGCGGCCGCAGGATCCGGGTCACGGATTACCGCTATGGCGGCGGGACCCGCGGAAATCTGCCGGAAAACGCGCTGGATATCATGAATACAACGCTGGCTTATATCTCCCGTGCTTCCAACCTCAGCCGTTCACTGGGCGGACGGGACCAGGAATCGCTGGAAGAACTTATCCAGCGTGCCCAGCGGGAGATCCGTTCCCAGCACCGTGCCGTGACGGCAGCTGACTTTGAACAGTTTGCCATGAAGAGCAGCCGCGCGGTCGCCCGTACACGCTGCATCACGCCGGAGCAGTCCGGGAGCAGCGCCGTAACGCTTGTGATCGTTCCGGATGTTCTGGATTCCCTGCGGCTCGGAGATCTCCATGCGCTGCATGTATCGGACGAACTCCGCGCCAGAGTCCGCGGTTATCTGGATCAGTACCGCCTGCTGACGACCGCGCTGAATATCGATGAGCCGAAATATTTCGGTGTCAAAGTGACCACGGTGGTAGTTGCCCAGGATTTCGCGAGCGATGCGGACGTGATCACGGAAGTAACGGAAAGGCTGAACCGCTACCTTTCTCCGCTGAAGGATGAGTCTGCGGATGATGAGCTGGCCGGCGGCTGGGAGTTTGGACGGAACGTATTCAATGCGGAGATCGTTTCACTGATTCAGAAAACCGCCAGTGTAAAATATGTGCTTGAGACCGACGTCAGCTGGCGTCCGGTCAGTCCGCTGAATGAATCAGCCGATGATTTCGGTTCAAAAGATATGGACCTGCGGAAGATGGATAAAATGCTTGCGCTGCCGCCGGACGGCCTGGTCTGTTCGCTGAACCATGAGATCATTGTGACGACAATGGAAGACTATGTCAGGAACGGAGCTGCGTCATGAGTCCTGCGATCCGCGGTGTTGACCGCGAGAACATTGAACTGGCGTTTGACCGCTGTGTCTGTTACCCGATGGAAACAGTCAAGCTGTATGTGCGGATCCGGTTTGAGACACCGGGACAGAAATTGCTGTGCATTCATCTGCCAAAGAACACACAGCCGGAATATGTTCATATGGAAGATGTTGATGACAATTATCTCAGCGTTTATTCCTATGAATATGACGGCAGGCTGCTCGTTATTCCGGTCGGAAAATATCTCAGCGCGGGCGCTTCTTCCGAAATTGAGATCAGTCTTCGTCTTCATACCATTCCGATGAACCATTATCTGAGCTTCTGTGCCTGGATGAGCAGTGATATTCCGGAGCGGAAAGGCAGTTTCTTTGCGGAACCGGCCGGATCCCGGTCGATCAATCTGACGGTGAAAGCTTCCGCGGAATACCTGCGGTATCTTCCGGAACTTTACAGTTATGACGATTTTATGAACCGGTTCCTGATGTTTTTTGAAAGCTTCTGGAAGCCGGTGAATCAGCAGATCTCGCAGGTCGAAAATTATTTTGATCCGGATCTGGCGCCGGAATCGTTTCTCCCCTGGCTCGCGTCATGGGTCGGGATGGCGATCGACGATTCCTTCCCGAAGGATCGGATCCGGATGCTGATCCGGAATGCCATCCCCTTCCATCACGGACGGGGAACGGCCAATTCACTGAAGCTGTTTCTCGAGATGTATTCGGGCGGCAGTGTGGAGATCCGGGAACGGAAAGCTCAGAATATGGTCCTGGGCAGTTCCGTGACGCTCGGTGACGGATTGGCTCTCGGCAGGGAGAACAAACCGAATACGGTTGTCGTGGATATGACGGTCCCTTCCTCAGAACTGGAACGTACCGGTTTTACCAGGGAAAAATACGCGATGAAAATCCGGGAGTTCATTCGGGATATCGTACCGGCTCATACGGTTTTTTCGCTTTCCTGTAATTTTGAATAACTCTGCGTGCAGAGATGGAGTAAAAAATGAACGATTCAGCAAAAATCAAATATTTTCCGAAGAGTAATCTGAAGGCCTTTGACGGTATGTCCGTTACGGCGGATGTCTGGGACATGGCCCATGCGGAGCATCGGGATGTTATGCGGGCCCACCTGCTCAGCATGCACGGCCCCGGGATCATCTGCGGTCTGAACATCCGGGCAAATGATCCGGCAGACCACTATGTTTTTATTTCTCCCGGTGCCGCAGTTGATGAGATGGGACGCGTGATCGTTGTCGATCAGACGATCGCCTATGACTTCGGTGATGAAGGTGCGGGGACGTACATGCTTCTGGTCGGTTATGCGGAGCACGAAAAAGAGGATTCCGAAACGAAGATCAAGGTGATGCAGCATGAATATGTGATCGCTGCCCGCCAGTCACTGCCGAAACAGCCGGTCGTTGAACTGGCGCGTCTGACGATCTCAAAGAAAGGCGCCGTGATCCGGGATGCGGCTGATCCGTTCCAGCCGCGTCGGGATGAACTGGATCTCCGTTACCGCAATGATCATGCGTCAAGCCGGACGATCCGTGTGGCTGCGGTCAGCTATCCGTCCGATAATGATATGGTCATCAGCGGGTGGAGTGTGCTCTCGGGAGAAATGGCCCGAATCTTGCACTTAAATATTATTGTAGATATGTTCCCGGATATTGATGATCATATCAATGATTATGATGCAGTCTATATCGGAGCTTCCGGATCCTTCTCCCTGGATGATACGCAGAAAGCGCTGCTGAAGAACTTTGTCAGCAACGGAAAGGGAATCCTGATGGAAGGGATCGAAACGGCAGGGAGCAATTCACTCAAAGAGCTGGCGGATGAATTCAGGGCAGCTCCCGTTGATCCCGATAACTGCCTGTTCTATCGTGCGCCGTTCTTCTTCAGACTCCCGCCGGACCATATCAATGAGAAGCGGCTGCTTAGCGCCGGAAAAGTCGTTTTCTGTCAGGATTCGCTTGTTGAGACCTGGACCGGTGTGCTCAATGGTGAGTATCTTTCACGGTCTGAGATCCGGGCGAATCTTGAATGGGGGGCTAACCTTTTGATGTATTGTGTCGGATAACAGATCGGCAGTACGGAGCACTTATGTGAAAAGGGAGGCACTGAGCCTCCTTTTTTTACGGAGAAGCATACTGATCAGAACCATTTTCGGTATGCTCTGTTTGCTTTTAATTGCCGGAGCAGCCGATGCACAGTCACAAATGCAGACGATCTGGCAGATGGCTTACTGGGAAAGTTACGAGACTGCGTGCACGATCATTCTGGATGAGGACCGGCAGCCGACAAATGATGAGATCCGGCGGGCCTGCGGGGATTCGCTGTACCAGACCTGGCTGACGACTCCGGCATGCAACCGCAATACCGGGCTGGATGGAAAGCCCCAGGACTGTTATGGACTTTTCCTGCGGCGTGTGGGCCAGAAAGAGCGGGAAGACCCGGTCAGCGCGGCCTTGATCAATTATCAGACCCAAAACCTCCGTCGGATCCGTTTTGATGTGGCAAATGTGAATTGTTCACCCGGAAGTGCATGTGATCAGAAGCCTGAACTGCTCCTGATCGCACGCGGACCGGACGATAACGACAGCATGATCGATTCCGTCCATATCCGTATCTCGTCATTTGAAGGCGCATGTAAAGGAAATGCCTGCCAGATCCGGCTGCCGCTCACGGAAGGGCCGGGCGTATGGCTTGAATACTGGGCGATGGATTCCTCCGGTTATCAGAGCGACCATTTCTGGCTGAAATTCCGGATCGTTCAGGGATGGGACGAAAGCGAGCACTATTATTATGATGTGATCGGGGACGCTTTCCCGGATGCTTCTGCCTATGCATCAGAAGTCTGGTTCACGTTTCCGACTGCCGGCCGGAAACTTCCGGCCGTGCTGGAAAAGGTGCCGACTGCCGATTACCTGATGACAAAGTACGCGTATTCGCTGCTGGCGTCAAAACTGCTCCGTTTCGGCAAGGTGGACGCTTCCTCGTGCCCGAATTACGGCCTGAATCTGGACGGGATGCCGAACGGGTGCGGAGAACTGATCACCGCCAGGACAGTTTTTGAATATCAGAATCAGTATGATCAGCTGCTTTTTGATGCGGCCCGGAAACAAAAAGTTCCGCCCCGTGTGGTCAAGGGCCTGATCGCACAGGAGTCCCAGTTCTGGCCCGTTTCCGAAGTTCCTTATGAGTATGGTCTGGGAATGCTTACCGAAAGCGGTGCGGATATGCTGCTGCGCTGGAACACGAATTATTATCTGAACCTCTGTGCGCAGACTTTCCGTATGGATATTGACAAGTGTTTCGGAGGGTTTTCCAACCTGACGGAAGAAGACCAGATCATCCTCCGCGGGGTCGTCATTTCAAAGATCGGAACGGATGAGGAGATCGAGGTGCTGGCTGCTGCCGTCAGGGGAAGCGTTTATCAGGTCAACCAGGTCGTGACCAACGCTACAGGGCAGTCACCGGCTGAGGTTTCTTCCTACGAGGATCTTTGGAAATTTACGATCGCAAATTACTATTCGGGTTCCGGCTGTCTTCTGAACGCCATGAAATTATGTACGGCTTATAAACTGTCGCTGAACTGGGAGAACGTAAAGCGTTTCATGACCGGGCAGTGTCAGAATGCGGCCATTTACGTAGACCGTGTTTATGAACTCGGTGACTGATCTGTTCATCTCTCATGAACTTCAGACAGGATTGAAAGTGTTCTTCAGGTCCCGGCTTTGCGCGGGATATTTTCGAGAACTCACTTATCTGAAAAATTCCAAAGAGGATCCTCCTGTTGTACCGGCGGCACTGATCTGCTGTTATGGAATTAAATAAGTTGGGGGAAGCAAAGGTACACGCTTCCCCCAAAAATAAAGAGTGATTGAAACTCAAAAGCAAAATCCCGTGTGGTTCAAAGCCGGGACTGCCTTCCAAACTGCTGATAAGTGTTCCTGAAGCAGCAGAAATGCTGAGATTATCCAAAACAACAGTATATACTTTGATTCATCGAGATGACTTCCCAGTAGTCCGCCTCGGCGGGAGAACGCTCATCAATGTCAAGAAGCTACAGGAATGGGTTGATAATCAAACAGGGAGTGATCTCTGAAGAAACAGATACGGCGGATCAGGTGAGCCTTTTATAGGTTACCCGATCCGCCGCTTTTTTTGTTGTGGAAAACTACTCCTTATTGAATATAGTAAATTCTTTTTTCCATCGTTTGAGACAAATCAACAGAACGCTGGCAATATCTGATCTAGGTCAGCTTTCGCAATTTGTATATCATAGGAGGTAACTTGCTTGCAAGAAGCGCCCTCAAACTTTCAGCACCTATAGTCATGAATTGAACAGATGATATTGACAGCAAAAATCGTAATTGAAACTACTGTGAAATCCAGTTGTCTGAAAACGTCATTTCCTCTGTCAGTTTTAAATAAACATATGAAATGATCAAGCGAATCGGCTCGTTCCTAGGGATACATTCTGAATTATGTTTACAAAAAAGCAAGCTGAAACAGCAGTGGAATATATTTAAACAAAAGGACAAAATAATAGACAAAAACATACAAATATTGAAAACTGGGTATTGTGTTTTAACTGGGAATATGATACTATATATTCAACAATGGATAAGTGGTATTATATGCCATATTATGTTTACCTGTTTAGAGAAAATTTGTTATAGTCAATGAGCAAGGGAAGAGAAAGAGAAGGGAGATTTTTATGAAAAAAATGATCAGAATCCTTGCCCTCGTCCTGACAATGGTGTTTCTGTTCAGCACGGTTGCCTTCGCGGAGAGTGCACCTCGTCAGAACGACCTGAATGAGAGGACCTCATGGAACAAGAACGCTGAGGTTAATGAAAAGTATGCCCCCAGAGTGAAGGTCATGGAAAACGGCGTCCGTGTTCAGAAAACTCCTTATAATACCGGAGCTCTTGATACGCAGGCCGGCGATGTGGAAAGCAAGACCATCACCGCGTGGAACAACTACTTCCTGAATGCCGACAACAGAGGCTGCACTGCTTGCCACTCAGTTGAGGACGCGCTGGAAATGATGGAGTCGTACCACGGCATCATTTACTTCGGCTATAATGTCGAACAGGGCCTGCAGAACTGCATGGGCTGCCACAGTTTCTATGATAACTACATGCGTGAGGCCATTCATACGCTTCACGAGAGAAACAGCAAGTTCAAGGCTATGGGCGGTAACTGTGAGTCCTGCCATTACATTGCGCGTCTGGATGATGGCACCATCGAGTATCAGCGCTGGGACTATGTAAAGTATGACGTTCTGCGCGGCATCGAAAACGTCCCTGCTGAAGAGATGAACGCCAGCTTCTCATGGAATCAGACTGAAATCACACCGCATGAGAAAATGTTCTTCAAGTCCCTGAAGAGCAATCCTGAGACTTGGGTCTTCGATGACAGCAAGCTCCCTGAGGATGGCTTTGAGAAATGGACGATCACCTTAAGCGGTGACATTGACAACGGCGGCACCTTTACGCTTCCGGAGCTGATTGAGAAGTACGGAACCGAAACACGCCTGATGAAGTCACACTGCACTGTGAACGGACCCGGTGAAGCGATGATCTACCAGGCAGAGATCACCGGTATTCCTCTTAAGGCTATCGTGGAGGATATTGGGCTGCATGAAGGTGTGACCATGGTCGATCCGGTTGGTGCCGATGGTTATTGCTACACCATCTCCCTGGAGCAGATGCTGAAGGAAGAGGCCCTTCTTGTTGTCGGCATGAACGGAGATACCATTTATGCGGATCAGGGCTGGCCCGTTGCATTCTGGTGCAACGAGATGAGCGCCGGCAACTTTACTAAACAGCTGGCAGAGCTCCGCTTTAAGTCAACCGGCGCTTCTTGGGACTTCTATGGCGACTTCACTGATGCTACTACCGGGCTGCAGTTCGATAAGCCCAATGTTGGTGTGCTGAATTCCTATGAAGGTCAGATCTTCGACTTTGGCCAGCCGGTGCATCTGGAAGGCTATGCCGATGCCTGGAACGAACCGATCGTCAAGCTTGAGTTCTCCTTCGACCATGGCCAGACCTGGAAGGAGTACAACATTGACAACGCCACTACCGCACAGTGGGTTTACTGGAATCTGGACATCAACGACCTGGAAAAGGGCTCCTACCTCATTAAGATCCGTGTAACCAGCGAGATGGCCGACGGTTCCATGCACACCAACGACATCCCCTATCAGATGACGAACTACATGTTCAACGTCCTGTAAGCTTGAAACCAAAACATCCTGCCTGCCGCTCATGCGGCAGGCATGGTTTTACCTGTCAGCCCATCGGGCAGTGTTTTGCCCGATCCGCCATCCAATGACATGAAGAAGTTCTACCAATTTATTCGATCCATGCGCTTTGGCATGATCCTTCTCGGCCTGATCGGCGTTCTCTGTGTGATCGCCACCGTGAGCGGGAGGGAAGAAATCTACTCCAGCTGGTATTTCATTTTTCTGTTTGCCAGTCTCGGCCTGAACCTCACGCTCTGTTCCGTGCTGCGGGTGATCCATCTGCCGGAGCAGAAGCAGGCGCTGATCCGCTTAGCGGAGAACAGCGGTACGACACTCGCCATGCAGCAGCCGGAACAGTGGCTGCGGGAACACCGTTTTCACCGCAGTGGTGAGCGGAGCTGCGTGAAGAACGGTCCCGGGTTTCTCGGCTCGTTTCTGACCCATGCGTCCATGCTGCTTCTGATGGTTGCGGCTGCGTGCATTTTTTCCTTCGCCCATAAGGAGGATCTGAACCTCTGCATCGGTGAAACGGCGGAACTGCCGGATGGCAGTCTCCTGACGGTCGAGGATTTCCGCCTCGAGGACGAGACAGGAAAAACGGAATACATCAGCCAGCTGACCGCCCTTCTGCCGGACGGCAGCGAGGTCGGAGGAACGGTGATCGTCAACCATCCGCTGCGCCTGGGTGCCTATACCGTCTATCAGCAGAACTATACCTATGCCGCTGTCATCGGTGTTAGAACCGGACCCGACGAGCCGGAAGAGCCGATCAAACTCACGGAACC